>JBAZCG010000035.1:0-11074 GCA_041671085.1 Desulfurivibrionaceae bacterium
CACCAGCTTGAGATCGAAAGGGATCTTGCCCAAAGCAATTCGCTGACGGATAGCCTGACGGGTCTGTCCAATCGCAGGTTTTTTGACAATGCCTTACGGACCGAATTCTCAAGACACAAAAGATCAGGCTCGCAATTGTCCTTGATCATGCTTGATGTGGATCATTTCAAAAAATACAACGACCACTATGGTCATCTTGAGGGGGATGCTTGCCTGCGGCAGATTGCCCATACCCTCCAGACTGTGGTCGAACGTGCCCCTGATATCCTGGCTCGTTACGGCGGAGAGGAATTTGTGGTCATCCTACCCGACACAGATAGTCAAGGCGCGGCAGCCTTGGCAAGGCGCATCGGTGAATCCGTGCGTAGGCTTGCTCTACCCCATGCCAAATCGGACACAGCCGAATTTGTCACGATCAGCCTTGGCATTGCAACAGCGGGGGATCATGTTCTATCCGATAAATCCCGGCTGGTCGCCCTTGCAGATCAGGCCTTGTACCATGCCAAAAAAAATGGGCGTAATCGCTATGAGGTTTTGACTACGGCGATTTGAGATCGGTACGAGCACTGGGAGATTCCTTTAAACTTGAAAACGCCAGTTGGACACAGTGCTTTGGCAATAACCTCGCGCTACGGTGAAAGCGCATCTGCGTGACAAGGGGATTGAAACGCGGTAGCTCTTTCCGGCATCATCCTTCTGCCGATAGCTCACCGTGGGAGCCAAAAATCCGTTGGAGGATGGAAGCCTAGGGGCTCTTGAGAACAAAAGCGGAACTAATTGAAATAATTGGCAAATAATTTGCACAGCCAAGATTTTTTTAAAAGTGCGGGCAGCAGGTTTGTTTCTCGGCAAAGCTGGCCGAGCCGGAAACACTGACCAAGGGGCGGGCGGGCCTGCCCCCTCTGTACCCACTGGGTAGCCGTCTCTCAGCATATACGGCTTCGTATTCTTTAGGCCCAGTTCTGTCAGTAGATTTGCCCCTGTCGTTGGCCTGCTTGAACCTCGTAACGGGTAAAGAGTGAAACGGGTACGCCTCTACCCGTTCACCTACCCGGATTCAAGCGATTTTCCCCGGACACCACTGGACGAAAAAAAGCCCGCTTTCCTTTTCAGGGGCGGGCTTTCTGTACACTTCCCCGGACTGTGCCGGTTTACTACTGGTACCGAAGGCCGGACTCGAACCGGCATGGGTTGCCCCACAGACACCTCAAGCCTGCGTGTCTACCAATTCCACCACTTCGGCAATCCTCATTTTCTCAAATCAGACAACAAAAACTGCTACTTACCCTGCACCGGAGCCTGGGGTACTGCCCCGTCCGCAGCGGGCAACGGAATCGGCGCGCTCTGTGGCTCGGCAATCGGGGCGACATCTTTCATTACCGAGCCATCTCCGACCCTGGTTGACATATATGCCAGGGAGATGGAGGTCAGCATAAAAATAATGGCGGCCCAGGTTGTGATCTTGTTCAAGAGGGGCAAGGGGCCTTCCGTTCCAAAAACGGTCTGACTGGAACCGCCGAATGCAGCGCCCATGCTGGCACCCTTGCCATGCTGCAACAGCACGATCACAATAAGGAACAGGCAAACAACAATATGAACAATGGTCAGTAAGGTGGTCATGCTCTCTTGGTTACCATTATTGCCGAAAGTGGATGATGCGTTCAAAGGAATCTGCCTTGAGCGATGCCCCGCCAACCAAGGCCCCGTCTATATCAGGCTGCCGCAACAGGGCATCCACGTTCCCTGAATTGACGCTGCCACCATACAGTATTCTCATTTGGTGGGCAATACTTTTCTCGTACATCTCAAACAGCAAATTCCGCACGAATTCATGGGCTTCCTGAGCCTGTTCTTCGCTGGCGGTTTTGCCGGTGCCGATGGCCCAGACCGGCTCATAGGCAAGCACCAGGCTGACAGGCTCAACCACGCTAATGCCGGCAAGCCCGGCCCGAACCTGACGCTCAAGCACGGCCATGGTCTGCCCCGCCTCGCGCTCGGCCAGGGTTTCACCAAAACAGAGGACCGGGATTATGCCAAAGCGCATGGCCCCGGCCACCCGCCGGTTGATGAGCGCATCGGATTCTCCGAAGATCTGCCTTCGCTCCGAATGGCCGATAATGGCCATGCTGCAACCCAGCTCCCGCAACATGCCAGGGGCTACCTCCCCGGTAAAGGCGCCCTGCTCTTCCCAGCAGACATTTTGGGCGGCCAACCGGACCTGTGAGCCGCACACAATCTCGGCCACCGCTGCCAGAGCGGTAAAGGGCGGGGCGATCATGACCTCCCGGTCCGTCAACCCCTTGCTGGCGGAGACCACGGCGGCGGCAAGAGTCCTGGCCTCGGCAAGCGAGGTATACATCTTCCAGTTTCCGGCAATCAAAGGGATGCGCTGCATGGGCTGCTCCTTATTCCTTAACTATCCAGCTCAAAGCAAAAATGGCGCATTTATTCCGCACTGTAACTATTCTATTCAGCAGTGCGGCAGATGCGCGAAAGAGACCGATTCGCTATACTCCAATATGCGAATCGGTCGATGACAGCTAAGCGAGCGTAGCAAGACTGCGAAGCAGATGCTGTGCGGCTGGATAGTTACCTTATTCCTTTGTTTCCAGGGCCTCGACCCCAGGCAGCTTCTTGCCCTCCATCAGCATAAGGAATGCACCGCCGCCCGTGGAGATGTATGAGATATTGCTCGACTCTCCGGCCTTATGCACCGCAACATCGGTATCGCCCCCGCCGACAATGGTCAGGGCGTGGGAGCGGGCCAAATGCTGGACCATGGCCATGGTCCCACGGGAGAAGGCATCCATCTCGAAAGCGCCCATGGGGCCATTCCAGATAATGGTCTTGGCAGACTCCATGGCCTCGGAAAAGAGCACCGTGGTGGCAGGGCCGATGTCGAGGACCATCCAGTCGGCCGGCACCTCCTGCACCGTCACCCGCTTGGATTCGGCCCGGGCCTCAAACCTGTCCGCGACGATGCAGTCAACCGGCAAATAGAGCTTGACCCCAAGGCGCTTGGCCTTATTGAGTAACTCCCGCGCCGTATCGAGCAGTTCATCCTCAACCTTGGATTTCCCCATGTCATGGCCGATGCTTTTGAGAAAGGTATTGGCCATGGCCCCGCCGATGATCATCTTGTCCACCCGGTCCATGAGGTTATCCAGGGCACCGAGCTTGCTCGACACCTTGGCCCCGCCCACGATGGCCACCAGGGGCCGCATGGGGTTGCTCACCGAGCGGTGAAAATAATCCATCTCTTTTTGCAACAGAAAACCGGCGGCGCACTGCTCGACGAATTGAGTCACCCCGACCACGGAGGCATGGGCCCGATGCGCCACGGCAAAGGCATCGTTGATATAGATATCGCACAGGCTGGCCAGCTGGCTGGCAAACCCCTCGTCATTCTGCTGTTCCTCCGCATGGAAGCGCAGATTTTCCAACAGGACCACACTGCCGGGCTGCATGGCCTCGACAATGGCCTTGGTTTCAGCGCCGATGCAATCAGGGGCCAGAACAACCTCTTTGTTCAGTAGCCGGGAAAGTCGCTTGGCCGCCGGGGCCAGGCTGAACTGAGGTTTGCGCTCCCCCTTGGGTCGACCCAGATGGGACATGATAATAACCTTGGCATTTTCATCCAGGGCGTAGTTGAGGGTGGGCAACACCCCGCGGATCCGGATATCGTCGGTGATGTTCAACTGTTCATCCAGCGGTACGTTGAAATCAACGCGAATGAGCAGCTTCTTTCCCTTGATGTCAAGATCCCGGATATTCTTCATGGAACTATTCCCTCCGCATTTTTTTACTGCGCTGACAAAACTATCCTTTCCATGAGTATCGCATCTTCCTGCGGCGAAGCGTAGTAATTTCTTCTCAGCCCCACTCGGAGAAAGCCGAACCGTTCATACAAAGCCAGGGCCGGGGTATTGGCGACGCGCAGCTCCAAAAAACAGCGGCCCACCCCCTGCTCTGCCAGAGAACAAAGGGTGTGCGCCACAAGCTGCGCCGCTATCCCCTGCCGCCGGTATTCCCGGCCAACCGCGATTTTCAGCAGCTCGGCCTCCCCGACACAGCTTCGGCCACAGACAAAGCCGCACACCAGCCCCGACGCGCCTAATTCGGCAACAAACTGCCAGCCGCCATCCTGATCACGCTCACTGGCCAGCTGTCCGGCTGTCCACGGCGAAGGATTCTCGGATTCGATGGTAGCCACCGACTCAAGATCTGCGGTGGTCATTGGCCTAACGGTAAAAGCGGGAGACACAAGGTGCGAGACAAAGGGTGGAAGAATGGACTCTTTCAACCGTGCGCCTGCCCTTCCTTCCTAAATCATCTGCTCGGCAATGGTAACGGTCCGGTCGCCCAGCACGTTGGTATAGCTGCCCAACTCGTTGTCGTACCAGCCATACACCACCACCTGGGTCACCGGCACTTCCAGTTTGGCTGGCCCGCCGTTGCAGCCGAGCTTGGCCAGATTCACCTTAAGGCTACCCGTCCGGGTGTGGGTCTCCGAGCCCTCGATAACCGCGGCGGCAAAAGGCATGCCGATGATATCTGTGGAAACATGCTGCTCGTCGCTGTATTCCAGATAACGGTTGTTCTTGCCGTAATCACGATAGATGGAGTTCACCAGCTTCCGTTTAATAGGGTTTTCCAGGCTCTCATCCTGCAGGTTAAGCACCAGGATAATCAGCGACCCTGTATTGGTGGGAATCCGCACCGACTCGGCAATGAAGCCGATGCTCTTCATCTCCGGGATGACCAGGGGCAGAGCCGTTGCCGCGCCGGTGGTGGTCAGAATGATATTATTGAAGATACTGCGACTTTTCCGAAGATCAGTGGCCCCGGCATTGGGCAGCCGGTCAAGGACCTGCTGACTGCCGGTGGCGGCATGGACCGTGACCATGGAGGCACTCAAAAAATTCTCCGCGCCAAAATGATCGAGCAGAGGCTTGATCATAAAGGACAGGCAGGTGGTGGTGCAGGAGGCTGCGGAAATCAAGGTGTGCTGGGACGGATTAAAATCGCCGTCGTTGATGCCCATCACCGTGGTTACGGCGTCGGCGGGCATCTCCACCCCTTTGTTCTTGATTTTAAAGGGCGCGGAAAGAAGCACCTTTTCAGCTCCGGCCTGCACATGGCCCCGCAAGGCGCCCTTAGGGCTGTCGGCATCCGCAGTGGGATCGGTAAAAGCGCCGGTGGTGTCAACAACCAGACGCACCCCGTTTTCCTTCCACTGAATCCCGGCAGGGTTCCGGGCCTCACGCAGGATCTTGACCGGCACGCCGTTGATGGTCATGGTGCCGTCCGCGTCATTGAGATTTTCAATAACCTGGGACCCCTTGCAGCCATGGAGATACATGCCAAGCCGCCCGTAGGAGCTGTCCCGGTCAATGGAACTTGCTATATCCTGAAGCCCGGTGCCCACTTGCCGACCCACGTTGACCACAATCTCAGAAAAATGCTTGCGGGAAACATGATGCCAGAGTGAAAGCTTGCCGATCCGACCCAGGCCGTTAATGCCTAATTTCATGGGGATACATCTCCTTCTACGCTTTGATTGTTGAAATCGCAACAAGCTGCGATACAATCCGTCGATTATACGAAAGGGGCCTGCTTCCGGCAAGGAAAACTTTGCAACCACACCCCGGCAGCCACTGGCCGCATAGGTAAAACAACCTAATCGCTCTCCGCTACCAAGGGCGGACGGGCAACCTTGTGCAGAGGCTCCATGGGCGCTATATCCTTGGCCAGAGCCGGGTCCATATCCTGCAACTTCCGGGCGGTGACCAACACCCGCCCCTCAAAGGAGCCCACCGCCCGGTTGTACGACTCCACCGCCCGGTCCAACCCCTTACGCATATCGTGAAAATGGTCTCCCAACACCCCCAGCCGCTCATAGAGGGTGCGCCCCAGCTCGCCGATGACCTGGGCATGTTCGGCGATTTTTTCCTGCCGCCAGCCGTAGGAGACCGCCCGCAACAGGGCGATCAGGGTGGTGGGCGTGGCCAGGATGACCTTTTGCGCCACCCCGTATTCGATCAATTGCGGGTCCTGCTCCAGGGCCGCGCTGAAAAAATTCTCTCCGGGCAGAAACAGAACCACAAATTCCGGCGAGGGGCCGAACTGCTCCCAATACGACTTGCTGGCCAGCTGACCCAGATGGGTGCGCACCTGCCGGGCGTGCTCCTTAAGCCGCTCCTGACGGGTGGCGTCATCCTCCGCCTCCATGGCCTCAAGATAGGCGGACAAGGCGGTCTTGGAATCAACCACGATATTCCGCCCGTTGGGCAGGCGGACAATCAGGTCCGGTCTCAATTTGCCGGATTCGGTGTCCACCGACCCCTGCTCGACAAAATCGCAATACTCCACCATCCCGGCCATCTCCACCACCCGCCGCAGCTGCATCTCGCCCCATCGGCCGCGGACCGAGGGTTTTCGCAGGGCATTGACCAGATTGGCTGTTTCCCCGTGGAGCCGAACCTGACTGGTGGCCAGGGATTTAACCTGCTCGGTTAGCCCGGCATAGGCCTCGACCCGCTCTTTTTCCACCTGGCGGATCTGGTCATCAACCTTTTTTAAGGATTCATGCATGGGCAAGAGCAGCTCCTGAATGGAGCGTTTCCTGGTCTCCATATCGGCCATACCCCTTTCCTGAAATTTCGCCAGGGTCTGTTGGGCAAGCTCCAAAAAACGCTGGCTGTTGCTTTGAAAGATATCGGCGGAAATGGCCTTGAAGGCGTTGGCCAACTCCAGTCTGGCCTCCTGCAAAAGCTCCTGTTTCTCCTGGAGCTGCCGCTGTTCCGCCTCAAGCCTTGCCGCAAGATCGGCAGCCCTGGCCTGCAACACCCCGTTTTCCCGCCGCAGCCCGGCACACTCCTCTCCCCCTGCCGCCAGCCGCCGCTCTAAATCAACCAGCTGCCCCTCCCGCAACTGCACCCGCTCATCGGCCAAGGCGCGCTGCCCAGCCAAACGGCCCCGCATAATCAGCCCAACCAAGAGGCCACCACAGCACAACCCGGCCAGCCCCGCCCCTGTCAGAAAAAAAAGAAAAACTTCATTCATCGGCATATTCCCCAAAAAACTTTACGAATAATCTGTAAAAAAAATGAAAAAAAATATACAATCCTATTAAGCCGTTATTTTACGGTGCAAATCATCGCTCTTTTCGGTCACGGATGACCGCCTACATCACTCAACGGAAGGAGGACCGTCATGGCTTTCCAAATCACCAACACCACCTCTCTCTATGCCCACGGCAACCTGGTCAACTCATACAACAGCCTGGCAAAATCCGTGGAACGGCTCTCATCCGGCCTCCGGATAAACCATGCCGCCGATGATCCGGCAGGGCTGCATATCGCCTCCGGCCTTGACGCCCAGGCAAAGAGCTTCGGCCAGGCGATCCGCAATTCCAATGACGGCGTTTCCATCATGCAGATCATGGACGACGCCCTGGCGGAATCGGCCAGCATCCTCTCCTCCATCAAAACCAAGGCCGTGCAGGCCGCGCAGGACAGCCAGACAACCGCCAGCCGCCAGACCATTCAAAATGATATCACCAAACTGCTGGAAGAACTCGATATTATCGCCCAGACCTCCACCTACAACGGGCAAAATCTGCTGACCGGCATATTCAGCGACAAAAAATTCCAGGTCGGCGCCTATGCCAACGAAATCCTCTCCGTTTCCGTTGATTCGGCGGAAAGCATCAAGGTAGGACACGTGCGCACCGCCGAGCTGACCCTGACCAATTCAACCGGCGGCGCGGTGGAGCTCAGCTTTTACAGCAATCTCACCAACGAAACCCTGTCCATAAAATCCGTTTCCGTGCAATACGACAACACTGCGGAAAACAGCATGGGCGCCCTGGCCGACGCCATCAACGCCTACAAGGACACCACCGGTATCTCCGCCTATGCCGTAGTGGAAACCACCAGCACCGATCCGGTGCAGGGGGGCAGCACCGGATCGGACTTCGCCATCAACGATATCGCCATCGGCGCGGTGACCACCCTGGCAAACGACACCGACAACAGCCTGATCAACGCCATCAACAACAAGACCTCAAGCCACGGGATTACCGCCAGCATCACCGCCGCAGGCCAGCTCAAACTCACCTCCAGCGATGGCCGGGCCATCAAGGTTTCAGGGGCACAAACCGCCCTGACCGCCTCCGACGCAAACACCATCTCCACCTTCGGCTCCATCCAGCTCTACCAGACCGGCTCCTATTCCATCAACATGAACAACCTCTCCGAGGGGCTGGCCGTCAGTTTTGCCTCAGGAGGCTTGAGCTTTACCATGCCGCTTCCCACCAGCATCAACTCGACCCTGGCCACGGGCTCTCTCCTGGCAAGCACCTCCACCCTGAAAGCCGGATTCACCGCGGGCAAAACCCTGCTCGGCACCGATCTCAACGGCAATATCGCCAACACAACCCTGAATTCCACCATCCTCACCGGCTCGGTATTGGCCACCGGCTCCATCGTCAAGAAAAACACCGTACTGGGAGGCTCGGCAGTCAACAACGGAGACATCACCACCACCGCCAACTCCCTGCTCAAGAGCGGCTCCACCCTGAAAATCGGCAGCACCCTGAAAGCCGGCACCTACATGACCAACACCATAGGCGCGCTTACGATCGGCACCACCCTGTCCGTCGACTCCGTGACCACGGTGGAGGCCACACTCAGCAACGACATGCTGCTCCTAAACGGCTCCATCATCAAATCCGCGTCAACCATGACCGCCGGCTCCTATGTCGGAGAAAACATCACCCTCAACGCGGCCATGACCACCAGCCAGAACATGACCCTGCTCTCCGGCTCCACCATCGCCGACGTGGACGGAGTCACCAGCATTGCGGCGGGCTCCACCGTGGGAGGCGACACGCTTTTAGGCGCCAACGTGACCACCACTCAGTCCATGACCCTGAAATCCGGCTCCAGTCTGGCCAACGGCTCCATTCTGGCCAACGGCTCCACCATCGGCGGCGACGCCACCGTCAACGGAGCCCATACTCTAACCGCGGACCTTTCCCTGGCGGCAAACTCTGTTCTGGCCAATGCCAGCGTCATCAAAGCCGGAACCGTGCTGACCAACGACATCGTCACCACGGTCGGCCTCATCAGCGCCAGCGCCACTCCCACGACGGTGGACTACACAACCTCGGGCAGCAACACCCTCAATCTGGCCATGACCCTCAAAAGCGCTTCGGTGATCGCCAGCGGCTCGGTGCTCGCCGCCAATGCCGGAGGCGCGGCAAGCACCCAGCTCACCAGCGAAGCCACCTTGCGCCTTTCCGACCTCAGCGTGCTTACGGCCAGTGACGCCCAAACCGCGATTGTCCTTGCCGAAGCCGCCATGGACGACATCAACACTATTCGTGCCAACGTGGGCGCCACCCAAAGCCAGTTTATCGCCAATGCCAGCAACCTTACCACCGCCCAGCTCAATGCGCAGAACGCCTACTCGAACATTATGGATATTGACTTTTCCGAGGAAACCACTATTTTTACGAAAATGAACGTTCTGGTGCAATCGGGCGCCTTTGCCCTTACCCAGGCCAATGCGATGACAACAAGCGTTCTTGACCTGCTTCAGGGGGGAAGCCAACAGTAATTAGCCGCGGCAGGCTCGATTTTCTCAAAAAACATCAAGCTGCATCGCTCCCCCAATGTAACCCAGACACCAAAAGGGCTCACCTGTTGAGCCCTTTTCTTTTTTTATCGCACGATATTTCCCAAGGAGAGACCCATGCTGAACGACGGCGAAAAAGGCGCGGTGCTGCAACGCGACAAAGAAACATATGCCATTGTCCCCCATCTTCCCCTCGGCCTCATCACCCCGGCGCAGCTGCGCAAGATTGCCGATGTCGCGGAAAAATACAAAGCAGCCGCCCTCAAGATCACCAGCGCGGCGCGCATCGCCATCGTCGGCCTCAAAGAGGCGGATATCGACCAGGCATGGCAGGATCTGGGCATGAACCCCGGAGCGGCCATCGGCCTCTGCGTTCGCAGCATCAAGGCCTGCCCCGGCAACACCTTCTGCCGCCTCGGCCAGCAGGATGCCCTGGCCATGGGCCTGGAGCTTGACACCCGCTACCACGGCCTCCAATTGCCCGGCAAGCTGAAAATGGGGGTTTCCGGCTGCCCCAACCAATGCGCCGAAACCTCGGTAAAGGATCTGGGGTTGGTTGGCAAGGCCAAGGGCTGGACCATCCTGGTCGGGGGCAACGCCGCCTCCAAGGCGAGAATCGGCGTAACCCTCCGTGAAGACCTTTCCAGCGAGGAAGCGCTGGCCACCTGCGCACGGATCATCACCTATTTCAAGGAAAACGGCAAGAAGGGCGAGCGCATGGGACGGTTCCTGGACCGGATCGGCTTCGAGACCTTCAAGGCTGCCGTGCTTGCCTGACGATTTCTGTTTCCCGATACGACATGGGCTTACCAGCATGACGTATCGGGAACGCGCCCATCCCCACACCCGTTGCGCAACAGGACGCGGGACGGTGTTGCCAAACCACCATGCGGCTGGTAGTATCATGCCCTATGATCCAGCAAGAACCTGTTTACCTCATCGACGCCAGCGCCTATATCTACCGGGCCTACCACGCCATCGCCCCGCTCACCAACAAGAGCGGCCTGCCCACCCATGCGGTGTACGGGTTCACCAATATCCTGCTCCGGGTGTTGCGTGAGAAATCACCCAAATTTATCGGCATCGCCTTTGATGCGCGCGGCCCGAATTTCCGCCACGAGATGTACCAGGCCTACAAGGCACATCGTCCAGCCATGCCCGACGACCTTGCCTGCCAGATTCCCTATATCAAGGAGATCGTCGCCGCCCACAACTTCGCCAGCCTGGAACGCCAAGGCTACGAAGCCGACGATCTGCTCGCCTCTGCGGCCAAAAAACTCGCGGCCCAAGGACACCCGGTAATCCTGGTCTCCGGGGACAAGGATCTGCTGCAACTGGTTTCAGAAATCATCACCGTCTGGGATCCCATGCGGGATGTGTTCATGAACCCCACTGCGGTGCAAAAAAAATACAATATCCCGCCTCAACAGCT
>JBAZCG010000035.1:11084-30582 GCA_041671085.1 Desulfurivibrionaceae bacterium
GATTTTTTCGCCCTGGTGGGCGACAGCTCGGATAACGTGCCGGGCGTGGCGGGCATCGGCCCGAAGACTGCGGAAAAACTGATCAATCAATACGGTTCGCTGGAAGGCCTCTACCAAAATATCGAGACCATCTCCCAGGCAAAGCTGAAGGAAAAACTGCTGGCCGACCGAGAGAACGCCTTTCTCTCCCGGCAGCTCATTGCCCTCAAGGAAGATCTTGCCACCCCGGAGCTGCAAGAATACGCGACTCCTGCAGCCAACGAGGAAAAACTCCAGGAACTCTACACCTTCCTCGATTTCAGCCGGTTGCTGAAGGCGCCGACCTCCGCTGCCGTTGCCCTTGAGACCAAGGGCTTCCGGCTGATCACCACGGAAAGCCGGCTCCAGGATCTCTGCCAACAGCTGGCCAAGGCCCCCCTTCTGGTGCTGGACACGGAAACCACCTCCCTGGACCCGCTGGTGGCCGAACTCGTGGGCATCTCGCTCTGCACCACAGCCGAAGAGGCCTATTACCTGCCCATCGGCCATCTGGACGGGGACGGAAACCTGATGGCCGACCAGCTGCCCTTGGCCGTGGTCCAGAAACACCTGACCCCGCTTTTTTCCGACCCCCGCCTGCCCAAACTCGGCCACAACCTCAAATTCGATCTGCCCATCCTGGAGAGCCACGGCCTTGCCCTGGCCGGCCCCCTGTGGGACACCATGATCGCCTCGTACCTCCTTGACCCCTCTCGCCGTTCCCAGAAGCTCGACGACCTGTGCCTGGAGATGCTCGACAAACGGTTGACCAGCTTCGGCGAGGTCACCGCAGGCGACAAACGGCCGGACAGCTTTGCCTATGTGGCGCCGGAGGCGGCCAAGGACTATTCCTGCGAGGATGTGATCGGGGCCTTTCTCCTCTGGCAGCGGTTCCGGCCGCAACTGGAAGAGCTTAGGCTGTGGGAGCTTTTCTCCGGTCTGGAAATGGCCCTGGTACCCATTCTGGTCCAGATGGAACAGACCGGGATCACCGTGGACCAGGCCCAACTGCACCGGTTGTCCGAGGATTTCGGCCAGCAACTGGCCGAGTTGGAAAAAACCATCTACGCCCTGGCCGGAGAGGAATTCAACATCAATTCCACCCGCCAGCTCGGCGAGATCCTCTTTGCCAAACTGGGTCTGCCCCAGGGACGCAAAACCAAGACCGGCTACTCCACCGACGTCAAGGTGTTGGAAAGCCTGGCCCGGCAACACGATCTGCCCGCGGCGATCCTGGCCCACCGGACCCTGAGCAAGCTCAAGAACACCTATGTGGACAAACTGCCGGAGCTCATCCACCCGAAAACCGGGCGGGTCCACACCTCCTTCAACCAGGCAGTCACCGCCACCGGCCGGTTGAGCAGCAGCAATCCCAACCTGCAAAACATCCCGATCCGCACCCCAGAGGGGCAGAAGATCCGGGCCGCTTTCGTGGCCGCACCGGGGCAGCTCTTTTTATCGGCGGATTATTCGCAGATCGACCTGCGGGTCATGGCCCATTATGCCCAAGATCCGGCGCTGCTTGCCGCCTTCCGCGCCGGTCAGGACGTGCACAACCAAACCGCGGCCGAGATCTTCCGGGTCAACCCGGCCTTTATCTCCCCGGAGATGCGGCGAGTGGCAAAGACCATCAACTTCGGCATCATTTACGGGATAAGCGCCTTCGGCCTTGCCGCCCAACTCAACCTGAGCCGCAAGGAGGCCGCCACCTTCATCGAACGCTACTTTGCCCACTATGCCGGGGTGAAGCGCTTCATGGAGGAGGTTGTCGAAAAGGCCCGGCAGAATGGCTTTGTCACCACCCTGCTCAACCGGCGCCGCCTGTTGCCCGACATCAGCAGCAGCAACAAGGCCAGCCGCGAATTCGCCGAGCGCACCGCAATCAACACCCCCATCCAAGGCACGGCCGCCGACATCATCAAGCTGGCCACCATTGCCGCCACCCGGAGGCTCAGCGAGGAAGGTCTTAGCGCCAAGCTCCTGCTCCAGATCCACGACGAGTTGGTTTTTGAGGTTCCAACCTCGGAGATCGAAGCAACCGGGATCGTGGTCAAGAACGCCATGGAAGGGGTCATGCACCTTGACGTCCCCCTGGTGGTGAACACGGTGGTGGGGGAAAACCTGGCCAAGGTGTAAGGGGCCTCCCCCCATGCTGCTTAAATCGGTTGACTGTCTTTACGAAAAAAATTAGGATAACTTCCTGAATTTCAAACAAAACAGCCTTTTCATTTTTACACAGGTGACACATGCTCGACTTCATGCGCCGCAAGGCACAATCGACCTATATCCAGGCCACCATCCTCATCATTGTTCTGGTTTTTGTCTTCTGGGGAGTGGGGAAAAGCCAGAAAGGTGGCCCCGACGCCATTGCCACGGTCAATGGCCAAAATATTTCCGCGCAGCAGTACCAACGGGCTTACAACCAGACCATCAACCGGTATCAAGAACAGTTCGGCGGCACCCTCCCCTCGGGGCTTCTTGAGGCCCTGAACCTGAAACAGCAGGTGCTGAACCAGATGATTCAGGAGCAGGTCATGCAGCAGGGCGCCAAGGAAGCAGGCCTGATAGTGGGCAGCGACGAAGTGCGCAAGGTTATCCAGAATATGGACGCCTTCCGGGAGGAAGGGATCTTCAAGCTCGACCGCTACAAAAAGCTGCTGGCCTCCTCACGGATGACCACGACCGATTTTGAAAACAATGTACGCAACGATCTCCTCCACACCAAGATTCTTACCCATCTCTCCCGGTTCGCCCGGATATCCGACAGTGAACTCAAAGACCGTTTCGCCTTTGACAACGACCAGCTCAAGCTCGAATATGTGGCCTTCAACGCGGACGGTTTCCGCAGCTCAGGCCCGGTTGGTGATGAGGCGCTGAATCTCTTTTACGAAGGCCGCAAGCAAGCCTACCTGACCGAACCGCAGGTCAAGCTCCGCTACATTACCTTTCTCAATGAACAGGCCATGGCCGGGACCCAAGTAAGCGACCAGGAAATTGAGCAGTACTATAAAATGAACCCGGACAGGTTTTCCACCCCCGAGCAGCGCCAGGCCCGGCACATCCTGCTCCGCTCCGACGCCAAGGACAGCGGTGAGCTGCAGGCGGCCAAACGCAAAAAACTGGAGGCCATCCTGGCGCTGGCCAAGGCAGGCAAGGATTTCAGCCAACTGGCCAAGGAGAACTCCGAGGATGCAAGCGGGAAAAACGGCGGCGACCTTGGTTTTTTCAGCAAGGGGCAGATGGTCCCGCCCTTTGCCGAAGCTGCCTTTGCCCTCAAAGAAGGAGAGATCAGCACCATCGTGGAAACCCAATTCGGCCTCCACCTGATCAAGCTTGAAAAAATCAAACCGGCAACTGTAACCACCTTAGCTGCGGCGCGGGAACAGATCATCAATGAGCTCAAGGCCCAGCGCGGGAAGGACGTTACTTTCCAGCTGGCAAACCAGGCCTACGAAGGAATTATCCAGGCCGGTAGCCTGGATAAATATGCAGCCAGCGCGGCGACGCCGGTGCAGACCACCGATTACTTCACCCAAGCCACCCCTCCCTCGGCATTGGCAGGACAGCCCGCGCTGCTCAAAACCATCTTTAGCCTGAAAAAGGGCGAACTGAGTTCGCTGCTTGAAATCAAAGGCGGCTACGCCATTGTCTACCTTGACGAGGTGAAAGAGCCCCAAGTTCCGCCGTTGGCTGAGGTTCGCGCCCGAGTGGAAAAGGATTTCCTTGACGACCAGGCCCAGGCCAAGGCCAAGGATGCTGCGGTGGCCCTGTTGGCCCAGGCAAAGAAAGAAGGCTCCCTTGTCGCCGAGGCGGAAAAGGTGAAGAGCAAGGTTCTTGAGACCTCTTTTTTCACGAGAAACCAGCAGGCGACCAGCGGCTTGCCCGCCCCCGTTGCCGCACAAGGCCTAAAACTCAGCGCCGCTTCACCCTATGGCAAAGAGATCGGCGAGAACGGCAGCACTTTCTATGTGCTCCACTTCAAGGAAGACAAACCGGCAAGCGAGGAAGCATTTGCCGGCCAGAAAGAGGCGCTGAGGAAAATGCTGACCCAAGAAAAACAGATGCAGGTCATGGGCTCCTGGCTCGCGTATCTGCAAAGCCGGGCCAAGATCACCAGCAATATGCAAACCAAGGAGTGATCCCCAGAGGGCCAGTCTTCATGCAAAAACCAGGTCATTCCCCTCATGCCAAAATCTGATTCGCGAACCTCTCTGGAAGAAGATATCTCCGTTCACATCTTCACTGTGTCCGCAGCGATGGTTGGCGTGTGTCTCACCGTAATCGGGATCATGCGGCTCGTCATTACCGCCCAGAAAACAGACACCCTTGCCGATGACTTTCTCGCAGTGGATGCCGTTCTCTTTCTTATCTCATGCTTTCTTTCGTATTGGGCCCTGCGAACACGAACCACCCGCAGGCTGCACAGAGTTGAGAAAGTTGCCGACAGCATTTTCTTATTGGCGTTGCTCGTAATGACCGGCACCTGCGGCTTCATTACCTTTGCACTCACAGCCTCATGATCCGCTTACCTTGGTCGGCCCGGACTCCAGAGGGGGTCATCCCCAAAGCGCTCCATCCACCAATCTTCCCCCTCAAGGGGCTGATCCTCCCCCGGTACCAGGGGAATTTTGTACTTTTTCCCATACTCCAGTAAAATCTGGTACGCCTCGGTGAGCCGATGCATCTCCAGCTTCGGCCCTTCTGGCCCCTCCCTGTGGTGGGCAAGATCGGGATGGTGCTCCTTGGAGAGTCGGCGGTAAGATTTTTTTATCTCCGCCAAGGTCGCCTGATCCGGCAACCCCAAGAGATTCTTGGCCGCCACGATTTTTTTCCATTCATCGTTGGTCATGCGCGTCCTGACCCGGCGTGTCTTTCCGCCAGCTTTTTTCCTCGTGCTGCATGAGCCGCACGATATTGTCCCGGTGCTTGACCCAGATCAACACCCCGATTGCAAAAGCCAGCACGGAGTTGCTCACCGAGCCGGTCAGCAGCCAGACCAACCCCGGCAGCAACAGAGCGGCAGTGAGCGAGCCCAGGGAAACATAGCCCCAGTTGTAGACCACCCCGACAAAGATCAGCAAGTCTATAACCGCAGCCACCGGCGCAAGATAAATAAAAATGCCCAGCGCCGTTGCCACACCCTTGCCGCCCCGAAACCCCAGATACAGCGGGTAGAGATGCCCAAGAAAGGCTGCGCCGCCGCAGAGCGCCACCCAGAGTTCCCGCCGACTTCCATTCTCCAGCAGCCAGCCTGCGGCCAGCATGGGCAGAATGGCCTTGAGCGCATCGCAGATCAGGGTGATCCCCCCAAGCTTTTTCCCGACCAACCGGGCGACATTGGTGGCGCCGATATTGCCGCTGCCCGCAGCACGCACGTCCACGCCTGCCACTTTCCCCAAGACCAGGCCAAATGGTATTGAACCGATGAGATACGAACCGAGAACCAAGAGATATTCCATGCCGCCTCTGCTATACTATTAAAGAATGAAAAAAGATGCCTAATGCGCCCGTAACTCTAAACTGCAAGGCGACATTTTTCATGCTTATTTTTTGTTTTCCGCCGTCAGCACTCAGCTTTCAGCTATATCCTGTAGAAAAATCAAACCGGACAAGAAATATCTTTCTTCTTGATTTAAGTCAACGCCCGGGGGGATAATTACCGCTATAGTCTCCTTAACAAACACACCAATACGGGTTACAACAACCTTTACATCACAACCAAGGAGAATCGCCATGTTTTGCAACCAATGTGAACAAACCGCCAAGGGAACCGGATGTACCGTCACGGGAGTCTGTGGAAAAACCGAACCCCTCGCTGGATTGGAAGACCTGCTGACCCATGCTGTCCAGGGCTTGAGCCTGGTAGCCACCGCCGGCCGCAAGGTTGGGGTTGTTGACAACGGGATTGACCGCTTCACCTGCGAGGCGATTTTTTCCTGCCTCACCAATGTGGATTTTGACCCGAGCCGTTTTGAGGCCCTGATCCGCAAGACGGTCGAGCTGCGCGAATCTTTCAAGAAAAAGGTCCTGGCCGCAGGGGGCAAGATCGAGTCCACCGCCCCGGCAGTCACCTTTACTCCGGCGGATTCCCTGGCCGGTCTGGAAGCCCAGGGCACGGCCCTGAACTTCATCAACACCCTGGACGCCAACCCGGACCTGCAATCCTTGAAGCAGATCACCATGTACGGCCTGCGCGGCCTTGCCGCCTATACCGACCATGCCGCCATCCTCGGCAAGGAAGACGACACGGTCTATGCCTACATCCATGAGGCCATGGGCGAGCTGACCCGCAAGGACCTGGGTCTGGACCAGCTGGTGGGCCTTGCCCTGAAATGCGGCGAGGTAAACCTCAAGGCCATGGAGCTGCTCGATGCGGGCAACACCGGCACTTACGGCCATCCGGTCCCCACCCCAGTACCGCTGGGGCACATCCCCGGCAAGTGCATCCTGGTCACCGGCCATGATCTCAAGGACCTGGCCATGCTCCTTGAGCAGACCAAGGGCAAGGGGATCAACATCTACACCCATGGCGAGATGCTGCCCACCCATGGCTATCCCGAGCTGAAAAAGCACCCCCATTTTTACGGCCACTTCGGCACGGCTTGGCAGAACCAGCACAAGGAGATGCCCGAATTTCCGGGAGCGATCCTCTTTACCACCAACTGCATCCAGAAGCCCCTTGACTCTTACAAGGCCAACGTCTTTACCACCGGCCTGGTCGGCTGGCCCGAAGTGGCGCACATCGGTGAGAACAAGGATTTCAGCCCGGTTATCAACCGAGCCCTGGCCCTGCCCGGCTTCACCGATACCCTGGACAAGGACTCGGTTCTGGTGGGTTTTGCCAGAAACACCGTTTTGGGTGTGGCAGACAAGGTCATCGCCGCGGTAAAATCCAAGGCCATCCGCCACTTCTTCCTGGTGGGCGGCTGTGACGGGGCCAAGCCCGGGCGCAACTACTACACCGAGCTGGTGGAACAGATCCCCACGGACTGCATGGTTCTGACCCTGGCCTGCGGCAAGTTTCGCTTCTTTGACAAAAAACTGGGCGACATCGGCGGCATCCCGCGTCTGCTCGATGTGGGCCAATGCAACGATGCCTACTCGGCCATCCAGATCGCCGTGGCCCTGGCCGGCGCCTTTGAGTGCGGGGTCAACGACCTGCCGCTCTCCCTGGTCCTTTCTTGGTACGAGCAGAAGGCGGTGGTCATCCTCCTGACCCTGCTGAACTTGGGGATCAAGAACATCCGGCTTGGACCGACCCTGCCCGCCTTCATCACCCCCAACGTGCTGGATGTGCTGGTGCAGAACTTCGCCATCAAGCCGGTAACCACCCCGGCCGAGGATCTGAAAGCCATTCTCGGATAAGAAAAAAACGGATCGGGCGGCGGCCTCTCCCTCCGCCGCCCGATCCGTCCCACAGAAGGAGATTACCATGCAATGCCCCGGCCAGGACAGCCGCTACTGGGATGCCAATGCCGTCTTCGAGGCAACCTGCCCGAACTGCGGAAGCAGTGTCGAATTTTTCAAGGACGATTCCAGCCGCAAATGCTCCAAGTGCTCCACCAAGATGCTCAACCCCAACAACGACTTCGGCTGCGCTTCGTACTGCCCCTATGCCGCGCAATGCCTGGGCTCTTTGCCTCCGGAGCTGCTGGCCAAGAAACAGGAAGTGCTCAAAGAACGGGTGGCGGTGGAGATGAAGCGCTACTTTGGCGACGACTTCCGCCGCATCGGCCACGCCGGCCGGGTGGCCCGCCATGCCTTGAATATCGCCGCCAAGGAGGAGTGCAATCCGGCGGTGGTGGAGATCACCGCCTATCTCCACGACATCGGCATCAAAGAATCGGAACGCAAGTACAACAGCTCGTCGCCCAAATACCAGCATGTGGAGGGGCCGCCGGTGGCCAGGGAGATTCTCACCGCCCTCGGTGCGCCACAGCCGCTCATCGACGAGGTCTGCGACATCATCAGCCACCACCATGTGCCACGTCCCGAGGAGACCATGAACTTCAAGGTGCTCTACGACGCGGACCTGATTACCAACCTGGAAGAAAAACAGAAGGATGCGCCCACCCCGCCGGACCATCTGCAAAAAATCATCGACCGCTCCTTTCTCACCAAGGCAGGAGCCGCCCTGGCAGCCAAAGTGTTGCTCAAGGCATAACGGAGATAGCCATGAAGATAATGCGAAAGATTATTGAGATAGACGAAAACCTCTGCAACGGCTGCGGCGAGTGCATTATCAACTGCGCGGAAGGCGCCCTGCAAATCGTGGACGGCAAGGCCAGAATGCTTGCGGAAAAATATTGCGACGGCCTAGGCGCCTGCCTGGGCCATTGCCCCACCGGAGCCCTGCGCATCATCGAGCGGGAGGCGGAGGATTTTGACGAAGAGGCGGTGGAAGAGCTGCTCAGCCATCGAGAGACGGCACAGGCCCACCCTGCTGCGCCCGTCGGCGGCTGCCCCTCGGCCAGATTGCAGACCTTTGCTCCGGCCACACCGTGCCAAGCGGCCAATGCCCCGATTCAGCTTGGTTCCACCACCGGCTCAGCACTCAGCCACTGGCCGGTGCAGATCCGGCTGGTGCCGCCCAGTGCGCCCTTTCTCAAAGGCGCCGACCTCCTGATCGCGGCCGATTGCGTGCCCGTGGCCTATCCGGAGTTTCACCGCGATCTCCTGAGCGGCAAGGTGGTCATGCTGGGCTGCCCGAAATTCGACGAGGTGGACAGCGCCATCCAGAAATTTGCAGAAATCTTTGCCTCATCCGGAATCAAGAGCATCACCATGGCCATCATGGAGGTGCCATGCTGCGGCAACATGCGCCATATTGTTACCCAGGCCCTTGCCCGCTCCGGCCAAGCCATCCCGGTGCAGGAGGTGGTGATCTCCGCCCGTGGGGAGCGCCTCCGTCAGGGAGGGATGCCCTCCTGAATCCCAAGCGCCACCGGCCCGATATTTCCCCTTTTGTTTCCCTCAAAAAGCGGGTAAACAGATTCTGTTTTAGTAAAAAATTATACCCCGTGCCGGTGACACATACATCTATATCAGGAGAAGCACATGCAGATCATGAAATCCATGGCAACGAAAGTCCACCTTCTGGCCATCACCCTTGCCCTCTTCGCCCTAATGACCGGTACGGCCCAGGCCGCCACCAAGATGCCGGCATTTACCCTGCCTTCGGTGAAAGATGGTGCCGCTGTCAAGTCCAGCGGCTACCAGGGCCAGGCAATGTTGATCAATTTCTTCGCCACCTGGTGCCCTCCCTGCCGCAAGGAAATCCCCGATTTTATCAAGTTGCAAAAGGAGTACGGGCCGAAGGGCTTCACCGTGATCGGCATCTCCACTGACCAGGGCGGTGCCGGCTTGGTTGACAAATTCGCCCAGAAAATGGAGATCAACTATCCCGTCCTGCTGAGCGATTCGGAAACCCCCACCGCCTTCGGCGGCATCCTCGGCATCCCCACCTCGTTTTTGGTGAACAAGGAAGGCAATGTGGTCAAGCGCTACGACGGCTATGTCGACCATCAGACCCTGGTAAACGACCTCAACACCATCCTCAAATAATAGGAGCAACTTTCCGGTTGACATCCTGCGTTCCTGTCGTATATTTGCTGAACGGTGATTCATTATTTCCCTGTTTCGTATAACAGGAATATCCCAAATAACACTTAGGAGGAGATGAACATGAGCAAGAAAATGATTTCTTTGGCAATGGCCGTTGCATTCGTAGCAAGCACCGCAGCGGTATCTTTTGCTGCTGACTGCAAAGTAACCGCAGTTGAGGGTACCAAGGTAACCGTAGATTGCGGCGGCGCTGTTTCCACCGTAGAAGGCACCGCCAAGGTTGGCGACAAGGTTACCGTAAAAGACGGCAAGATCGCTCCCAAGAAGAAGGCTGTTGAGGGCTGCTAATTCCCTCGCCCGACCGAAGTTCTGGTCAGCAAAAGCCCGGCCTCTGGCCGGGCTTTTTTTATTCAGACACCCCACGCTTCCATCGGTATTTACTTTTCCTCCCCCCTTTCGTATAGTGCCAAACCATGAACATTCTTGAAGCGATAATCTTCGGCATCATCCAGGGCGCCACCGAATTTTTGCCCGTCTCCAGCTCCGGCCATCTGGCCCTGGCCCATTATTTTCTCGGCGCCCAGGAATCCGACCTGGCCTTTGACGTGGCCCTGCATCTTGGCACCCTCCTGGCAATCCTCGCCTATTTTCGGGATGATTTCTGGCAGATGGGCAAGGCCGTCCTTGGCCTCCACCCTGAGCCCTCGGAAACACGGCGGTTGCGCAAAATGACGCTCTTCATCGCCATTGCCACCGTGCCAGGCGCCTTGGCCGGTCTCTTGCTGGGCAAAGCCGCGGAAAACTATTTCCGGCACCCCGCCATGGTTGCAACCGCGCTGGCCGGAGCCGGGATACTGCTGCTTCTTGCCGACCGCGCCGGCAAACACACCCGAAAATTTGAAGCCATAACCTTGACCAACGCCATGCTCATCGGCCTTTCCCAGGCCTGCGCCATCATCCCAGGGGTATCGCGGAGCGGTAGCACCATTACCTGCGGTCTTGCCATGGGACTCACCCGGCAGGCGGCGATCCGCTTTTCCTTTCTCCTTTCCGCCCCCATCATCTTCGGAGCAGGGGTGCACGAAATCCCCAAGATCATCAAAAATGGCATGGGTGAAGGGCAAACCGTTCTTTATGCCTCCGGCTTTCTTGCCGCCGCCATCTCCGGGTATCTGTTCATTTCTTTCATCATGCGATACATCCGGGCCAGAAGCTTTGCCATTTTCGCCTACTACCGCTTCCTGTTGGCGGCCCTGGTCGTTATCACCCTTTTCCTGCAACGATAGCTCAACGGCATTTTCCGCCGCCCTGGAGACCCTGATGGATCCTACGCAGCTTCCTGAAAAACAGTATGCCCGCCTCCGGGAAATCCGAAAAAATTACAAGGTGGATTTCGAGCCGTTGCGCCTGCGCGGCAAGGAAATCCAGCTGCTGCAAGTCACCGATCTGGAACCGCTCCTGGCCGGAAAAGATCCCTTCGCAGATGTGGAAAGCTTCCCCTTCTGGGTAAAACTCTGGGAGGCCGCCATGGTTCTGGCGGACCTCATGCTCACCACCCCGCCGAAAAAAGAGGGGCAGACCTTGCTCGAACTCGGCGCCGGTCTTGGCGCTCCGGGCCTTGCCGCCGCCCTCGCCGGATACCGGGTGACCCTGACCGATTACGAGCCCCACATCCTCGATTTTCAACGGGTCAGCGCCGCTGCCACCGGGCTCAAAGGGGTGGAATGCCGGATGCTCGACTGGCTGAAACCAACCACCCTGCCGCGCTTCGACACCCTAATCGGCGCGGAGATCCTTTTTCGGGAAGAGTTTTTCGCCCCGCTTTTGAACATCTTCCGCTCGCTGCTGGCGGATCAGGGCGTCATCTACCTGGCCCACGATGCCCGCCGTCAAAGCCTGCCCAAGTTTCTCCGGTTGGCGGAAAAGGAATATGAGATCGCGACAAACGCCCGCACAATGCGCAGCGACGACAAAGAGCTGACCATCATCGTCAACCGGCTCACCCGCCGGGCCTGAGGAGCAGATGCGCTACCAGGATATCGACTGGGACACCATGTGGCTTGAGTCCAGAGCCCACAAGTCCTGGAAAAAGAAGAAAAGCAGCGACTGGGACCAGCGGGCCGCCGGGTTTGCCGAGCGCAACCTCGACTCGCCCTTTGTCGCCCAATTCATGTCCCATCTCCAGACCGAACCGGACTGGACCGTTCTCGATGTGGGCTGCGGCCCCGGCACCCTGGCCATCCCCTTAGCCGGCAAGGTGCGGCAGGTAACGGCCCTGGACTATTCCGCCGCCATGCTTGGAGAGCTGAACAAACAAGCCAAGGGCGCAGGGTTGAAGAACATCACCACCGTCCAGGGTTCCTGGACCGACGACTGGCAGGCACTGTCCATTCCCCGCCACGAGGTGGCTATCGCCTCCCGCTCCCTGTCGGTGGACGATCTGAAGGGGGCGTTACGCAAACTGAACGGTTGGGCCAGCAGGGCTGTCTATGTGGTAGACCGGGTCGGCGCCGGGCCTTTTGACCCGGACCTCTTTGCCGCCATTGGCCGCGATTTCGAACCCGGCCCGGATTATATCTTTACGCTCAACATCCTCTACACCCTCGGCATCCAGGCCCGGGTGGATTTCCTCACCCTGGACAGCACACGAACCTACAGTTCGCGGGAAGAAGCCTTGCAATCGTACCGCTGGATGGTGGATGATCTTACCGTCGTGGAAGAGGAACGGCTGGCCGCCTATGTGGATGCGCACTTAAGCCAAACCGCCGACCACTCCTGGCAGTTAGCCAGGCAAACCCAGCCCCGCTGGGCTCTCATCTGGTGGCGCACAGACGCTTGATTTGCATATTCCTGTCAACCCCGCTATAATCCGAGACTTTCCAGGGGCAACACCTGGCCGCTCCTGAACAAAACCAAGACCACCCAAAAAGCACTCACAACCATGCCAAATTCTTTCCAATACGACGTCATCGTGATCGGCGCGGGCCATGCCGGCTGCGAAGCCGCTTTAGCCTCCGCCCGCATGGGCTGCCGCACTGCAGTGCTGGTGGTCAACGTGGACACCATCGGGGCCATGAGCTGCAACCCGGCCATCGGCGGGTTGGCCAAGGGGCATCTGGTCAAGGAGATCGACGCCCTCGGCGGGGAGATGGCGAAAAACATCGACGCCACCGGCATCCAATTCCGCCGCCTCAACACGCGCAAAGGCCCAGCAGTTTGGTCTTCCCGGGCTCAAGCCGACCGGCTCCTCTACCGGCTGCGGATGAAGTCGGTGCTGGAGCGCCAGGAAAACCTCCATATCAAACAAGGGACCGCCGACCGGTTGCTCATAAAAGATGGGGCAATCACCGGGGTGGTCACCTCTCTCGAAGAAGAGATCACCGCCCGGGCCGTGGTTATCGTCACCGGCACCTTCCTAAACGGCCTGATCCATATCGGCCTGAAGAATTTCCCCGCCGGCCGCATGGGTGATGTTCCCTCGCTAAAGCTGCCCCTGCATCTCAAGGAGCTGGGCTTTGCCATGGGGAGGATGAAGACCGGGACCACTCCGCGTCTGGACTCCACCACCATCAATTACACTGACCTCGAAGCGCAGTACAGCGACGAGCCGCCCAATCTTTTTTCCTTCAGCAACCGGGGCAAACAGCCGGTGCTGCCGCAACGGCCCTGCCACATCACCTACACCAACCCCACCACCCATGCGATCATCCGGGCAGGCACCGACCGCTCTCCCATGTACACCGGGATTATCGAAGGGGTTGGCGCGCGCTATTGCCCCTCGGTGGAAGACAAGGTCATGCGCTTTCCGGAAAAAGAGCGCCACCAGATCTTTCTGGAACCGGAAGGGCTGGACACGGTGGAGATCTACCCCAACGGCTTGCCTACCAGCCTGCCCATGGATGTGCAGACCGCCATGCTCCGCAGCATCAAGGGGCTGGAGAATGTCGCCATCATCCGGCCCGGCTATGCCATTGAATACGATTATGTCGATCCGCTGGAGCTGCACCCGTCGCTGGAAACAAAACGGATCAGTGGTCTTTTTCTGGCCGGGCAGATCAACGGCACCTCGGGCTACGAAGAGGCCGCGGCCCAAGGGCTGATGGCCGGAATCAACGCGGTCAAGTATGTGCGCGAGGAGGAACCGCTGATCCTGGACCGCTCCCAGGCCTACACCGGGGTGTTGATCGACGATTTGGTTACTAAGGGCACCAAGGAGCCGTACCGGTTGTTCACCTCCAGGGCCGAATACCGGCTGCTCTTGCGGGAAGACAATGCCGACCTGCGGCTGGGGGAGATTGGCCGAAATTTGGGGCTGGTGACGGACGAGACCTACAGATTGTTTGCTGCCAAGAGGCAAGCCATCGAGGAAACCCTGGCCCTGTTCAACACCACCACGATCCGTCCCAAGCAGGAACTGAACGACCGGTTGGTTGCCATGGGCAGCGCCACCCTCAAAACCGTGGTGAGCGGGGCCGATCTTTTGCGCAGGCCGGAGATGGATCTCGACACCGTGGCCCAGCTCATCGGCATTTCTTTGCCGCGGCCAGAGGAAGAGGTTACCCGGGAAGTGGAGCTGGCCATCAAGTACCAGGGTTATATCGAACGGCAGAGCGAGCAGGTGGACCGCTTCCGCCGCATGGAATCAGTGCTCCTACCGGGGGATCTCCCCTACCAGAGCATGTCCGGCCTCTCCCGTGAGGTGGTGGAAAAACTCACCAAGATTCAACCCCGAACCCTGGGCCAGGCCGCGAGAATATCCGGGATCACCCCGGCCGCCATCTCCATCCTTCAGGTGTATCTCAAGAAAGAAAACCTCCTTTAAAACCAACCCCGAAAAAAATTCCTTACTACCCCCTGGGCGCACCGGTCTTTGTCGGCAAACTTTCTTGGCCCTTCCTGCCGCTATTTCCTGCAACGCCAGAATCCCTTTGTTTTTTTCTGTCTTCTTGTGATAGTTTTATGATAATGTGCCGTTTTTTGTTTTCTCTTGTCCACGAAGACAAGCTGTGATTTTTCTTTTTTCCCATAAACGCCTTAGAGGGAAAACATGTTGCACCTCACAAAAAACTCCTGGGCCATCGTCGTCTGTCTCAGCACACTTGCAATCCCATCCCTTTCCCAAGCAAAACCGGCGGATGAATATTCCGTGGAGCAGATGCTGGGGATGGAGCTTAAGGATCTGGCCGACCTCAAGGTAACGGTCGCCTCGACCGGGCCGGAATCAATTATCGAGACACCGGCCATTGTCTCCCGCTACGACATGGAAACCTTGAGCGCCATGGGTCTGCGAACCCTAAAGGACGCCCTCTCCTTTATCCCCGGCGTTGTGCTGCAGGAGCACCTGGTCGGGCAAACCATCGTCATGATGCGGGGCGTCTATGAAGGGTTCAACCAGAAGGTGCTTTTCCTGGTAGACGGGGTTCCCTACTTCATGCCTTCCCACTCGGAAATTCCCCTCTCTGGGATTCCCATTGAATCGATCAGCCACATTGAGGTCATCCGCGGACCCGGTTCCGTATTCTACGGAACCAACGCCACTGCCGGGGTTATTAACGTGGTCACAAAAAAGGACACCAACAACAGCCGCCTCTCCGCTTCCTACGGTTCCAACGACAAGCTCAACGGTGGCGGCATCATCAACCACACCTTCAATGAAGATACCGGACTCTCCCTTGCCTTTGAGTCCCAATCGGACAATGGCTATGATGCCCGCTACCCGACATATCCCGGCTACCCAGGAGGCACGATCAAGAAGGCCGAAGAAATGGACTCTGTCCTGGCCAAGCTCCGCTACAAAAAAGTCAATCTGCTGGCCCAGGCCTTTCAATCCGCGGCCAATGGCCTGGGAAGCCCACGGCAGATCAACAACGTCAACACCCTTGATTATACCGGCTATCTCCTCCATGCCGATTACGGCGATACCTCCGGCAATACCGACTGGAAGCTGTTTACCGACTACAACAACTTCTATCTGAAATACACTGTCCTAGATCGATTCGGCAGCAACATTCCGGGCGGTTACCGCTTTGCCGACGATGGGGAGCAAAACTACCGCTGGCGTTCTGGCTCTTCGGCAAATTACCACTGGAGCAAAGCCCTCTCCATCTTTGCCGGGGTGGAATACGAAGAGCGCAATACCGGAGCATACCAGATCTACAATGGTGTAACCGATGCGACGACAGGCGTACTCATGCCGGCCTTCGGCCTTTCGGAGTGGTCATTTTACAGCCAGATCGACTATACCCTCGGGGAAAAATGGCGCTTTCTCCTGGGTGGCAGGTTCACCGACAACAGTATCACCGGCACGGACTCCGTGCCGAGGCTTGGAGCGGTTTACAAGATCGATGACGAACAATCCCTCAAGCTCCTGTACTCCGTGGGCTTTAATACCCCAAGCTTCACCCAACTCAAAGCCGACAATTTGCCCGAGGTGCAAGGAAACCCCGGGTTAGCCCCGGAAAAAATCAAAACCCTGGATCTGGCCTATTCCTATGCCAAGGGCAACAACCTGTTCGTGGCCAATATTTTTTATCTCAAAGCACAAAATTTCATCATCAGCGACCGCACCACCGGCACCATCCGTTTCTACAACGCCTCGAATTTCGACCGGTATGGCGCGGAACTTGATTACCAGGGAGTCCTTGCCAGGCAATGGACACTCTTTGCCAATCTCGCCTACCATGCCCAAGGCAACAGCACCGACGCAACCGACACCACCGCCATCTATGCCCCGCAAGTAACAACCTCCCTGGGGTTGAGCTATAATTTCCTCCCCAGACAAAGCATCGGTGCCTCCATGCGAACGATCAGCCACAGGGCGAACTCCGTCTCTTTGGCCCAGCTCAATCTCGATTATCAGTACAAACTCGACAAACTTACCCTCTTCACCACCCTACGCAATGTCCTGGACGAAGAAATCCTCACCCCGAACATCGGGGAGTACTCTTATCGAGAGGTTCCGGGCGGAGATGGCATAAATTTCCTTGTCGGCGCAAAATATACCTTCTGAAGACCACTGCCGACATGAAATCAATTGCCAACACATCACCAGATATCATCCCGCCCCCGAATCTTTCCGCAGCAGACCTCCTGCCGCTGGTTTCTCGGGTGATCCCGTGAAACCAAAAATGCTCTCCGCCCCTCTGAAAATTTCCCACACCCTCATCAGGAGCACCATCTTGCTGCTCCTGAGTCTGGTCTTGATCTGCAAGGCGACGGCCTATGCCGAAGACCAGACCTCGGAATACAAGGTTAAGGCGGTATATCTCTATAACTTCACCAAATTTGTTTCGTGGCCGGACACCACGCTTCCGGGTAACACCCAAACCATCAATATCTGTGTGTTAGGCAAGAACCCCTTTGGCTCGCTCCTTGAGCCCATAACCCACATGAAAACCCAGGACAGAACCATCACGATTGAGAACATCGAAGACATCCGTGCCCTGGAGAAAAAAAACTGCCAAATTCTTTTCATTCCAGCATCAGAACAGGGTGCCGCAGTGGAACTTCTCAGGAAGACCGCCAAAATGCCTATCCTCACGGTCAGCGACATAGCTGATTTTGCCCACCATGACGGCATAATCGCCTTTGTCGTCAAAGAGGGCAAGGTTCGCCTGGAGATCAATCTCAGCGCCGCCCGAAAGGCCGGCCTGACCATAAGCGCGAAACTTCTGGAAATTGCCACCGTTATCCCATGAAAAAACACCTATTTACAGATCTCTCCATCAGAAAAAAATTGCCGCTGATCGTGGTGGCTACCTGCCTGTCGGCTCTGCTCCTGGCCGGCATCGCTTTTCTGGCCAACCAGAGGCGAGATACCCGTGCGGCGCTGGTGGAACATGTCTCAACCCTTGCCAAGGTTATTGCCAGCCGAAGCACCGCCGCCATTATCTTTGACGACAAGAAAACTGCCGAAGAAAACCTCGCGGTCCTCTCTCTGCTGCCCCAGATTGACGAGGCCGGAATTTTCCTTGAAGATGGGCCATTGTTTGCAACCTATCTCAAGCGAGGGCACCATGCGAATTGGCCCCAACAGATATCGCACACATATTCATACACCTTCAACGCTGATATCCTCGAGCTGTATGAACCCATCCAACTCGACGGCAAACAGCTGGGGATGGTGTATATCCAGACAAACCTTACGCAGTACAATCATAAGCTTCTTGAGCAGGCTGGCATCGCGATCCTCATCACCACCATCACCCTGTTTCTGGCCTTTCTCCTTTCCCGCAGATCACTGAAAAATATCTCCCTGCCCATTGCCGAACTGGCCGCCCTGACCCGGCATGTCGCAGAAAAAAACGACTATACTGTCCGAGCGCCTGCACAATCATCCCGGGACGAAATAGGGTGCCTAGTGGATGACTTTAACAACATGCTGGTTCAGATCGAAAAAAGGGATTTTGCCCTACAGGAAAGCAAAAATCGCTTTCGCACCCTGCTTGACCAGGCAGGCGACGCCTTTTTTCTCCATGACTCTGAAGGCAAGTTTGTTGAGGTCAATGAACGGGCCTGCGATTCCCTGGGCTATACCAGAGAAGAACTCCTCCGCATGAACGTTTTTGATATCGATGCGGATGCCCGGAAGGAATCGCACAAAGATACCGTCTGGGATACCTTGGTCCCGGGACACCCAAGAACCCTCTATGGAACCCACCTCCGCAAGGACGGCACAACCTTTCCGGTTGAGGTGCGCATCGTGCTCGTGGAAGAGGGAAATAATCGCTACTTGCAGGGGTTGGCCCGAGATATCTCAGACCGTCAGCAGGCTGAGGCGGAAAAGGAAAAGCTGGAGGCCCAACTCCGGCAGGCGCAAAAGATGGAAGCCGTCGGCACCCTGGCCGGTGGAATTGCCCATGATTTCAACAACCTATTAAGTCCAATCCTTGGCTACTCCGAATTGATCCTTCTGGAGCGGACCGCCGACAGTACGGTAACAAAACGGATTCAGGAAATTTTTACCGCAGCTAACCGGGCCAAAGAACTTGTCAAACAAATCCTCACCTTCAGCAGACGCTCCGAACATAAACTGGAGCCGCTGCTGGTGCAACCGGTCATCAAAGAAGCGTTAAAGCTGCTGCGCAGCTCTATCCCCTCAAGCATTGAAATACAGCAAAACATCAACCCGGAGTGCGGGGCGGTCCTTGCCGATCCGGTCCAAATCCATCAGATTATCATGAACCTCTGCACCAACGCCTATCAGGCCATAGCGGGCCAGTCGGGCATCATCATCGTCTCTCTTACCCCGGTCGTACTGGCGCAGGCGGATATCGCCTCCAAGGTTGGCTTACAGCCGGGCCATTATCTTAAATTGGTTGTCGAAGATAGCGGCGAGGGCATAGACCCAGAAAGCTTGACAAGGATTTTTGAACCCTATTTTACTACTAAGGAAAAAGGGAAGGGAACAGGCCTGGGCCTTGCGGTTGTGCATGGGATTGTAAAAAATTATGGGGGAGAAATTAACGTTTACAGCGAACCTGGCAAGGGAACACGCTTCAATATTTACCTGCCTGTGGTCAGCAAGGAAACACCCCAGGAAAAAGAAAGCCTCGAAAAACCGCTGCAAACCGGGACAGAAAAGCTGCTCCTGGTGGACGATGAAGAGCAGATCACCCGACTCGGGCAGCTTTTCCTCGAAACCTTGGGGTACCAGGTGACTTCCTGCAACGATCCGACTGAGGCACTCAGCCTGTTCAGTAATGAGCCGAACCGTTTTGATCTCGTTATTACGGACATGACCATGCCGAAAATGACCGGAGCGCTGCTTTCACAGAAATTATTGACCGTGCGAAAAGACCTGCCGATAATCATGTGCACCGGTTTCAGTGAGACAATGGACGAAGAGACGGCAAAACAATTTGGGATTCGCGCCTTTTTGATGAAACCGGTTTCCAGCCATGATCTGGCGGCAACT
>JBAZCG010000036.1:0-28751 GCA_041671085.1 Desulfurivibrionaceae bacterium
CGCCAAAACGTCCTTGCGCAGGGCGGAGATGGTTTCCCTGCCGATGATGTTGCCCCCCACCGCCGCCTGGATGGCGATCTTGAACATCTGGCGCGGGATCTCTTCTTTCAGTTTTTCGCAGGCATGGAGTCCGCGCGCCCTGGCATTGTTGCTGTGCACCAGTTGGGAGAGGGCGTCCACCCGCTCGCCATTGACCAGGATGTCCAGCTTGACCAGATCGCTTTCCCGGTAATCGAGGAGATCATAATCAAAGGAGCCGTACCCCTGGGTGACGGATTTGAGGCGGTCGTAGAAGTCATAGATGATTTCCCCCAGGGGCAGCTCGCAGGTGAACTCGATTCTGCCGGGAATGGGGTAGTGATAATGGGTGTTTTCGCCGCGCCGCTCCATGCACAGGGTCATCACCACCCCCATGTAGCGTTCCGGGATGAGGATGGTGGCCTTGATAAAGGGCTCCTCGATGCGCTCGATGGTGGTCGGGTCCGGGTAGTGGGCCGGGTTGTCCACCTCTTTCATGGTCCCGTCTTTGAGGTAGATTTTGTAGTTTACCGAAGGCACAGTGAGGATCAGCGAGAGGTCGAACTCCCGTTCCAACCGCTCTTGAACCACCTCTAAATGAAGCAGCCCGAGAAAGCCGCAGCGAAAGCCGAAGCCCAGCGCGGTGGACGCATCCTTCTGAAAGGAGAGGGAGGCGTCGTTGAGGGTGAGCTTTTCCAGGGCCGTGGCCAGGATTTCGTAGTCGTCCGTGGAGACGGGATAGATGGAAGAAAACACCACCTGCTTGATCTCCTGGAACCCGGGCAAGGGCTTGGCGCAGGGCCGGTCCTTCAGGGTGATCGTGTCTCCTGGCCTGGTGTCGGTGATGTTTTTGATGCCGGCGATGATGTAGCCGACTTGGCCTGCGCTCAATTCTTTTTGGGGGTCGCGGGTCAGGTGGAAGAAACCGACCTCCTCGACCCGGTAGGCGGCATTGTTGGCCATGAAGAGCATGGTGTCTCCGGCCTTGATCCGTCCTTCAAAGATGCGGCAGGAGATGATGGTCCCCCGGAACGGGTCGTAGAAGGCATCAAAGATCAGGGCCTCCAGGGGCTTTTCCGGGTCGCCCTTGGGCGGGGGGAGAAGATTGACCACCGCCTCCAGCACCGCATCGACGCCCACTCCGGTCTTTGCCGAACAGAGCTGGATGTGATCGGCGTCCAACCCAAGGTCTTCCTCGATTTGGTGGGCAACCCCCTCCGGGTCTGCGGACGGGAGATCGATCTTATTGATGACCGGGATTATTTCCAGGTTATGCTCCATGGCCAGGTAGAGATTGGCCAGGGTCTGGGCTTCAATGCCTTGGGCCGCATCGACGAGGAGCAGCGCTCCCTCGCAGGAGGCCAGGGCTCGGGAGACCTCGTAGCTGAAATCGACGTGGCCCGGGGTGTCAACGAGATTGAGGATGCAGTCCTTGCCGTTCTTGGCCCGGTAGGGAAGGCAGATCGCCTGGCTTTTGATGGTGATGCCGCGTTCCCGCTCGATATCCATGCTGTCCAGGAGCTGGTCGTGGAACTGGCGGTCGGTAACCATGCCGCAGAGCTGGATAAAGCGGTCGGCCAGGGTGGATTTTCCGTGGTCGATATGGGCTATAATGCTGAAATTTCTAATGTTTTCCATGGATAATCCGGAGGAGGTCCTGTTTTTTCGGTCGGGCTGTTGTTGTACTGTATCAGAAACAAGAAAATGGGCGGAAAAATTATGCTGATCCCACAGAAGAGGCTATCTATCATAAAAAGATAGCCTTGCAAAGGCAATTTTAAAAAGGGATTACGCTCTTTTGTGCTTGTGAAAAGGCATGCGGCGAGGCAGGGAAGGGCCAAGCGGCTGAGGAAAGAGATTGACCTTTGGCGCGGTTCTATTAATAATGGCAAACATGAAAGAAGACCCGGAAGTCCTTGAAATAATCGATGATGAGGAGGATGCGCAGGACGTCCTGCATCCCCTTGTCGCCCTGCCGGATGATGATAATCTCCCGGCCTTGGGCAATGCGGGCCTCCATCGGTATCTCCAGGAGATCAGTCAGTACAAGCTCATGAGCCGCGAAGAGACCGATGAACTGGCTCGCCATTTTCAGGCAACCGGCGACCCGGAGGCGGCCTACAAGTTGGTGACTTCCAATCTGCGGTTGGTGGTCAAGGTGGCCATGGATTTCCAGAAATACTGGATGCAGAACTTTTTGGATCTCATCCAAGAGGGCAATGTCGGCCTGGTGCAGGCGGTGAAGAAGTTCGACCCCTACCGGCAGGTGAAGTTTTCCTATTATGCCGCCTACTGGATCCGGGCCTATATTCTCAAGTTTATCATGGATAACTGGCGGCTGGTCAAGATCGGCACCACCCAGGCTCAGCGCAAACTGTTTTTCAGCTTGAATAAAGAAAAAAAACTGCTAGAATCGCAGGGCTTTGCGCCTGAGGTTAAATTGCTGGCCCAACGCCTCAATGTTAAGGAAAGCGAAGTCATTGAGATGAGTCAGCGCATGGACAACTGGGATGTTTCCCTGGAAAGTCCGGTGCGGGAAGGCTCTGATGAAGAGCAGAAGAATTTTTTGCCCATGCTTGGACCCACCGTAGAAGAAAAGGTGGCGGAAAAGGAAGTACAGGAGTGGATGACCTCGGTTCTCGATAAGCTGCGCGAGACCCTGAACGATAAGGAAAAGGCCATTCTGGACAGCAGGCTGCTGAGTGACGAGCCTCTCACTCTACAGGACATTGCCGACCGGTTTGATATCTCCCGGGAAAGGGTACGCCAGATCGAGGCCAACCTTCTGAAAAAGATGCGGGAGTATTTTGAAAAGGAAGTTCCAGATATCAAGGACTTCCTTGCCGAGTTTCTTAATCCCTGGCGGTCCTAACCGTTGGATCGGTGACCCCGCCGTCCTCGGCGATACCTGGAAAAGAAAGCATTATGCGAGTTCCCCTCTTAGATTTACATGGCCAGATGGCTCCCCTGCGCGACGAGATTATTGCCGCAGTGACCGAGGTCATTGATTCGACCCAATATATCCTCGGCCCCAAGGTCGAACAGTTTGAGAAAAATATCGCTGCCTACTGTGGCTCTGGCCATGGGATCGGCGTTGCCAGCGGTACTGACGCCCTGCTTGCCGCGCTCATGGCTCTCGGTGTCGGGCCCGGCGATGCGGTGTTGACCACGCCCTATTCCTTTTTCGCCACCATGGGCTGTATCCTCAGGCTGGGAGCACGGCCAGTTTTTGTCGATATCGATCCGGTGACGTACAATATCGACCCGGAGAGGATGGCCGAGGCCCTGGCCCAAGATGCCAGGACGGATAAGCGGATTAAGGCGATCATCCCGGTGCATCTTTATGGCCAATGCGCGGACATGGTGGCAATTCTTGCTTTGGCCAGAAAGTACGATCTGCCGGTGGTGGAGGATGCGGCCCAGGCCATCGGCGCTGTGTATCCCATGAAGAACGGCGGGAATACCGTTTGGCATCGGGCTGGCTCCATGGGCGAGGTCGGTTGCTTTTCCTTTTTTCCCAGCAAGAATCTCGGTGGTATCGGCGACGGTGGGCTGATTACCTGCAACGATCCGGAGCTGGCCGAGCGCATCAGGGTAATCCGGGTGCATGGCGGGGCGCCCAAGTATCATCACGGGGTGGTGGGGGGGAATTTCAGAATTGATCCCATCCAGGCCGTGGTTCTTGATATTAAACTTTCCCATCTGCCCGAGTGGCACCGGGCAAGACGGCGCAATGCCGCAACCTATCGTCGATTGTTTGCCCAAGTCGGGCTGTTGGAAAATGGCGCGGTTTTTCTGCCCGAGGCGGTGTATGAGGCAGAGGGGGTGGCGGTCGGGGAAGGGTGCGATTATCATATCTATAACCAGTTTGTTATCCGAGCCAGGGACCGTGACGGGCTGCTTCAGCATCTCATACGCAACGAAGTCGGGGCGGAGGTTTATTACCCTATTCCCCTGCACCGGCAGGGATGTGTCGCTGGTCTGGGGTACGAGGATGTCTCGTTTCCCGAAGCGGAACGGGCGGCGCGTGAGACTTTGGCACTGCCTATTTTTCCCGAACTTACGGATGAGATGCAGTCTTTCGTCGTTGAAAAGATTGTCGAATTTTATACACGATAGACCTGTTTCATTTTTCTAGCTTTTTAAGCCGGTCCTTTTTACGGTTGCCAAAAGGACACCCTCGCTGATGCGTATCAGATTGCTTATCTTTCTGGATTCTGTCCTGTCTTTCCTGGCTGTTCCAAGAGCGAGAGTCCTCGCCCTTGTCTCTATAGCTGTCTTTTTCTTGTTTTTGCAGATCCTTCTTTCTGTTTCGGGATATGCGGCAGAGCCTTCTGTTTCACAGGGAAAAGAAGTTGTTCCCGCGCGTGTAATCCAGCTTAAAGAAGATAAGGATGTCGCCTGGAAGTCTTTATGGGATCAGGGCCGGGAGTCGGCTCGCCTCGGCAGACTTGCCGAGGCGGTTCCTGTTTACGAGGCCTTGCTGGTCATGCGGGAGGGCCTCGAAGTTGCTCGTTGGGAGTTGGCCACCATTCTCTTGCAACTGAAGAAAGAAGAGAGGGCCCTGCCCCATCTTGAGTTGTTGGTTGAGACTGCTCCTAGGAATCTACAGTATCTGTTGGCCCTAGCAGAGGCGAGCAGGGGGCAGGGTAATGCCGCTCGGGCTGTGGAGCTGTACAAGAAGGTTCTTAAGCGGGAGCCGGAAAATCTCCAAGCCTTGCGCGGTGCGGCCTTTGCCCTGCTTGCCCAGCAGAAGAAGGGTGAGGCGGCAGTTCTACTGGAAGCCCTGCTGCAACGGGAGCCTGCCCGGCTCGCCTTGCGCGAAGAATTGGGCAATCTCTATTACGATATGGGGGCCTATGACAAGGCTAGGGCGCATTTCACCGTTCTGGCTAGGGAAAACCAGGCTGACCCGGCAATCTTGCTCAAGACGGCCCAAGCCTATGAGAAATTAGGGCTCGAAAGTCAGGCCGTTGAGTACTGGCAGCGTCTGGCGCGCACCCCCCAGAACTCCGAGGCAAAAGAACGGTTGACCGCCTATTATCTCAAGGGCGGCAAGGCAGAGGACGCCTTGGCCTATCTTCTTCCTCTTTTCGAGAAGGAGCCATCTTCGTCCAAACTTCTGAAACGCCTTGGTCAGATTTATTCCAGTCTGTCTCGCCTCCCCGAGGCCCTTGCCTATTTTGAGCGGTATATTTCTTTTAAGCCCGAGGATAAAGAGGTGCTGCGGCAGGTGATCGATATCCACGCCGCTCTGGGGAATAAAACTGAAGTGACGGCTCTGGGACGCGGCCTCAGCCTTGAGTCTGCGCCAAACCTTGAAAATTTGGAGCGCGGGGCCGGGCAGTATGCAGCCAATGGCGAGCTCCAGGAGGCGGTTGCCCTGTATGACCAGATTTTGGCGGTTACCCCCGATGACCCGAAGATCCTGGCCAAACGCGCCAAGGCGCTGCTGGCGGGCGGCAATGAAGATGAAGCTAATGTCATGTGGGTGCATTTGGAGCGAAGGCAGAAACTCCTCGAAGTGCTTGAGATTCTCTTCAAGATGGAGCCGGGAAACAGGACGGTTCTCAAGAAACTGGCCCGCATGTACCTTGATCGGGGGGAACTGCCCAAGAGCTTGGACATGTTTTCCCGTCTGGAGGCCCTTGGTGTAAGAACGCCGGAGGTTCTCGCCGGGCAGGCGTTGGTGTATGAGCGGCTTAGGTATTCCGCCAAGGCGCTGGCCCTGTATGAGCAGCTTCTGGACGGGGCTGATGAAACTGGCATGTTCAGGCTGCGTTGTGTTCAACTGGCAGGAGGGCTTGGTCTGCTCAGGAAAACCCAGGGGCACCTTGCCCGGCTACAGGAAAAATTTCCTGGGCTATGCGAAGCTCCGCAGACCCAGATACTCGTTGCCAAGGCTCTGACTGAAACCGGTTCCTATGCCGCAGCCCGGGAATATTATGCCCGAATGTTTGCAAAGGATCAGGCTGACGGGGAGTTGGTTATGGCGGCGTTTTTTGGCCTGGCCGAGGCGTACCGGCAGAGCGGCTTGCCCTATGAGGCGGAGCAGGTGCTGCGGCAAGCTTACCTGCGCCATCCCCAGGACGAAGCGGTTTTGGGCCGCTTGTTTGCCTTGGCCCTTGAGGAAAAACGTTTTACCGAGGCCTGGGTCTGGCTTGAGCAACTGGCCCAACAAGATGGTAAGGGCAAGCGGCAGGATGCCGGGGCTCGCCAGAAGATTGGGGCTTCGGCCAAAGAAACCCTTGATCCCAAGCTATTGCGGGCACGGTTGCTGGCGGCGGAGGGCGAATCCGGGGAGGCAGCCAAGATCCTTGGGCAGTTGGCCAGCGAGTTGTCGAATACGGCTGGGAGCGGGCAGCGGTCGCCGTTACCACTGCCGCCGTTACCACTGCTGCGGCGGGAGGTTGATATGCTGCGAGCCCGGCTGTTGTTTGCTGATGCTCGTTATGCCGAGGCCGAGCAGATTGCCGAGTTTTTGTCGGGGCAGCAGCGTGACAGACGTGATGCAGACTTGCTGTTGCTGCGCATTTATCGCGCCCAAGGGAAGAGCGGCGCCGAAAAGGCGCTTTTTCAGCGAATGCTGGCGGAATCAATCCAGGATCAGGGCCTTGTTCTTGAGCTTCTCAAGGAGCTAAAGGAGGAGGGGTTGGTTGCGGAGCTGGGCGAGAGGGCGGAGCTGGCCAGTCTTCAGTATCCCGAGTCCGTCACGATCCGTTCTCTGTTCGCTTCGGCCCGGGAGGCCAATGGCGACATCGGCGCGGCTATTGATATCTGGCAGGGGATGGTCAGGGATTTCCCGGAGCAGGAGCTTGCCGCTGTGCGTCTTGCTCAGCAGCTTTTTAGGCGTGGACGTTTTGTCGAGGCTAAGGCCGTGGAAGAGCGCTTTCCACAAATCGCGGCGCGCCCGGATATCATCCTGCTTAAGGCGCGGATTCTCTGGACCGAGCATGAGTGGGAAAAGGCTGTGGCGGTGTACGACGCCTTTCTGAGTCCCTCGGTGGCCGACAGTATCGTGGCCCAAGGAAAGGAGCGGAATGTGGTGTTGCCCCGGGATGAAGAGCCTGGCCTCTGGACGCAGTTGACCGTTGCCGAGATTGACAGGCAAACGATGGTTGATGTGCTGATGGAGCCCCAGGCGGTGCTAGAGTCCGGGCCTGGGGCAACGGTGCTGAACCAGATGGCGGTTCCGTTGTACGCCCGATACCGTTGGTGCAAGCAGTTTGCTCTGGAAAAAACCGCTAGGCAGGCGGTGATGCAGCGTGAGTATCTGGCGGCTGCAAATTATTTCAAAACCTTGCTGCGGGACTATCCGGCGGACGCCTCCCTTCAATTTGATCTTGCAGGAATTTACAGCAGATTCGGGCAGCTAGGCCATGAGGCGGCGCTCTATGAGGAGATAAACGCCGCGGGGGGTGATTTTTCTGGTCTGGCTGAGGCCAGACAGAGAAACGAATTGAAGCGTCGGCCCCGGGCTACTTTGGGGTATGGTTATCTTAAGGAGGAGGGCAGGGAGGGCTATAAGGCGATCAGAAAAAGCTGGGAAGGAACCAGCCTGCAATACTCGCCCTATCTACAGCATGACCTGGAGGTGAATCTTGCTCGACTTGAGTACCAGAACCCTGGTGGCAATGGCAAGATTCGGGGAACCCGTGCCCTTGTTTCCTATGCCGCGAATGTTAACGAGCAGCTTCTCCTGCGCGGCGGGGCAGGGTCGGAGCTGTTGGATAACGGCCAGCCCGACACCGCTCTTCTTGAGATGGCCGCAGAGGGTCGCCTGGGAGACCGGCTGACCGGGATTCTTTCCTATGGCCGGGATGTCAAGCATGATACCCTTGCCAGCCTCGGGCGAAATATCGTGCAGCAGGATTATAAGGCGGATTTTGTGCTGGACATGGTTCGCGGTGTCCAGGCGGGGGGGGGATATCTCTATTCCAGTTTTTCCGACGATAATGCCATGAAGGGTTATGATCTCTGGGCTGCCTATCTGATTTTTTTTGAACCGGCACTGTTAAAGTTCAGCTATACGTACGATTTTAAGGACACTACAGAGGGAAGAGGCGAAGGCCCCCTACAGTCGGATGGCTTTGCCTCCTTCGATCATCCATACTGGACACCGATGAATTACTGGCAGAACCGCTTCAGTGTATATTTTAAGCATCAGCTCTCCGATGATCAGTTTCGCCGCGGGGTTCCTCGGTATTACGATCTTGAATATGCGGTGGTCTATGATGAAAAGGGGTATGCTATGCAGACTTGGAAGGGTGGTTTTTTTGTGGAGTGTGTCCCGCAGGTTATTCTTGCCGCAACGACAGAGCTGACTTCAGGCCCGGAGTACCGGGTCAAGGAGCTTTTTCTTTCGGCTGTTTATCGCTGGTAGGTCGTCTGGTTTCTGCGGTGCGCTTTCGCTTGCAATCTTTTTTGCTGTGTGCTAATTGATGTCTTATTGTTGTCCCGTCGCTCCGTATCCCCGAAGCGTGTCGGGAAGGGGATGTGTTGAAAAGGGGGCCGTTTTGTCCGGGACAATCGCTGCTGTGATTGCCTGCCGGGAAAACGGCTATTTTTTTTAGGAGCCACAACAGTGTTGCCAGCGACGAGAAAGCCTCGTTGTTGCTAGCAGATTAGCGGTGCTGCTACTGTGATCCATTTTGTTACGACGGCCATGGTGGCCTCGCGTAGTTCGTTCCATGGATGGATACGGAACGCTGGTTTCTTATGCCGTTGGCGCTGCCACCGATCACAATATCCCAATATTACACATTTTGAACAACTGCTTTTAGAGCTATTGCCTCGGCAAGGAGGGTGTTATGGTTGTGCGTATTCCCATGTCTCAGGAGGGATATGCCAGATTGCGTCAAGAACTGGATCGGCTGCTGAAGAAAGAGCGGCCTGCGGTCATTGAGGCGATTGAGGTGGCACGGGGGCACGGCGATTTGAAGGAAAACGCCGAATACCACGCGGCGAAGGAGCGTCAAGGGCATATCGAAGGGCGAATCATGGAGCTCAAGGATAAGCTCGGTCGGGCTGAGGTTATTGACTGCTCAAGCGTGGACTGTTCTCGGGTGGTTTTTGGTACAGTTGTCTCCCTGGTTGATCTGGATACGGATGACGAGATACGGTATCAGCTTCTGGGGCCGTTAGAGGCGGACGTAAGTACGGGTAGCATTTCGGTGCTTTCCCCCATTGGTCAAGCAATGATCGGGAAAAGCGTGGGTGACGAGATAACCGTAAAAACGCCGGGCGGGGTGCGGCAACTGGAGGTTATGGATATCAAGCCGCCGGAGCGGGCGTGATTTGGCGAGGTGTTGTTTCTTCGTCTTGCCAGAGAATCAGATGTGTAGCCGAAGATGTGTTTGAGGGCCGGAATCAGGATTGATTCTCAGTCATGATTCCGGAAATGAAGATATCGCTGATTTGTCGGGCTGCTTCGGCAATGGTATAGTGGTGGTCCGGCGACAGAACCCAAAGCCTGGATGTTTCATCCAGAGCCCCAAAAAATGCTCGCTTGAACACGCCCGGCAGGAGGCTTTTTCGGAAAACCCCTTCCTCCTGGCCTTTGTGGACAATGGCGGAAACCACATCCACATATTCAATAAACTTCGTATTTCTGTACTCTTTCATGAATTTGTTGCTCTGACGCAACTCCATCTGTAGAACTTCGGCAAGTTCTTTTTTCTCCTCCATGAGTTGCATGTGGTGCAGAGCGAAAATATGGAGCATCGTCCGGGGGTCGCTCTCTTTTTCAATAAGAAGTTTGACCTCCAGGATGATTTTGCCGATTTCTTCCTCGAACAGTGAAATGAGGATGTCGTATTTGTTGTTGAAATACAGATAGATGGTCCCATCGGCAACCTGGGCTTCTTTGGCGATGTCGGAAATGCGGGCGCTGAAAAACCCTTTTCTGGCAAAAACGGTGATGGCCGCTTCGATAATCTTTGAATGTTTGTCCGATGTTCTCATGGATTCAGCAGTGGTAAGCAGAGGTGGAGGCGATAAGCCTGTTATCTTATGAATGTGTATTCATTCATTTTTTGGCCTATCATAGAAGGGGAAGGGACGGGTGTCAAGGCAAAAAAATCTCCTTCTGCGAGAATGATTTTTGCTGGCAGGTGCAGAAATGGCAGGCAATTAATGCTTTCTTGCCTGCCGGTTTTGGAGTAAAATAATCTACTCCATTTTTGGATCATTTTCTAATGACTCCAAGGGGATAATAGACCATCTTAGTTAAGAAGCCGAGGAGATTTTTGATGAAAATTTTGGTTGTTGGTTCGGGGGGCAGGGAACATGCTCTGGTCTGGAAATTGCGGCAGAGCCCCAGGGTAACGAAGATTTTTTGCGCGCCAGGCAATGCCGGGATCAGCGGCCTGGCAACCTGCGTCAAGATCAGCGCCACCGATATTGATGCGTTGGCGGATTTTGCCCGGACGGAAGGGGTCAGCCTCACCGTAGTTGGGCCAGAAGTACCACTTGCCCTCGGAATTGTCGATCATTTTGAAGAAAAAGGACTGCGGGTTTTTGGCCCTCGGCGCAAAGCCGCCACCCTTGAAGGCAGTAAGGTCTTCATGAAGGATCTGCTTGAGAAATATCATATCCCCTCTGCTTTTTACGCGACCTTTACGGACAGGGATGAGGCGCTTCGATATGTTGAAAAACAGGTCGCCCCGCTGGTGGTCAAGACCGACGGCCTGGCTGCGGGCAAGGGCGTCGTGGTGGCTCAGACCATTGCCGAGGCCAAGGCGGCGGTGGACCTGTTCATGAAGGAGAAGGCCTTTGGCGAGGCCGGTAATCGGGTGGTGGTCGAGGAGTTTCTCCGTGGGGAGGAGGCCTCTTTTCTGGCCTTTACCGATGGAAAAACGGTTCTGCCCCTGCCAACCTCTCAGGATCATAAGGCGATTTTTGATGGAGACAAAGGCCCGAACACCGGCGGCATGGGTGCCTATTCCCCGGCGCCGGTGGTGACCGAGGCCCTGCACCGGGAGGTTATGGAAACGGTGATGCTGCCGACGGTCAAGGCCCTGGCCGCGGAAGGCTGCCCATACAAGGGCGTGCTCTACGCTGGCCTAATGATCGACAAGGGGGTGGTCAAGGTGCTTGAGTTCAACTGCCGTTTCGGTGACCCCGAGGCCCAGCCCCTGCTCATGCGGCTTAAAACCGATCTGGTGGAGATCATGGAAGCGGTGGTTGATGGCCGCCTGGCCGAGATTTCCCTGGAGATCGACCCGCGGCCCACAGTCTGTGTGGTCATGGCGGCAGGAGGGTATCCCGGGAAGTACGAAAATGGCAAGGCCATTGACGGCCTTGCGAAGGCGGGACAGCATCAGGATGTGGTGGTTTTTCACGCTGGTACTGCATTGCAGGGCGATACTGTTGTCACCAACGGCGGGCGGGTGTTGGGAGTGACCGCCATTGGTGACACGGTGCAGGAGGCCATTGCCAAGGCTTACAAGGCTACGGAAGAGATCAGCTGGGACGGCTGTTATTACCGCAAGGATATCGGTCGCAAGGCCTTGGGTCGAAAAGGAGAATAGCTATGGTGGGCATTGTCATGGGCAGTGATTCTGATCTGCCGGTTATGCAGGGTTGCATGGATTTTTTAAAGAAGATGGATATCCCTTTTGAAATAACGGTGGCTTCGGCCCATCGCAGTCCGGCGCGGGCCATGGAATATGCGAGTAGCGCCAAGGAGCGCGGCCTGAAAATTATCATCGCCGCCGCCGGGATGGCTGCCCATCTGGCTGGAGTTTTGGCTGCCCACACCACCTTGCCAGTTATCGGGGTGCCGGTGGATTCTTCCTCCTTAAACGGTCTTGACGCCCTGCTTTCCACGGTGCAGATGCCGCCAGGGGTGCCGGTGGCCACCATGGGCATCGGCAAGGCCGGGGCGAAAAATGGTGCTATTCTTGCGGCGCAGATCCTGGCGCTTGCTGATGAAAAACTGGCGGCAAGACTTGCTGCTTTTAAAGAAGAGATGGCCCGTGAGGTTGAGGAAAAGGCGCAGCGGCTTGTCGGGAGCCTGTGATAAATTGTGGCGGAATCCCAAGTGACAGACGAGGCCTTGGCCAATGCCTGTGCGGTCCTCCGGGCTGGCGGGGTTGTCGCTTTTCCCACTGAAACATATTATGGGCTGGCGGTTGATCCTTTCAATCAGGCGGCCCTCTCCCGTCTTTTCACCCTGAAAGGGCGTTCTGCCGATAAACCGGTTTTGCTGATTGTTGACAATGTCTCTCAGCTTTCCAGTTTGGTCGCGGAGACCCCCTCTCCCTTTATCCTTCTCATGGAAAAATTTTGGCCTGGCCCATTGACCCTGGTTTTTCCGGGGGCGGCATCATTACCGGAGATGCTCACCGGGCACCGGGGCACCATCGGGGTCCGGGTGTCTTCCCATCCCGTGGCCCGGCAGCTTGTCAGGGCCTTTGGTCAGCCAATAACTGCGACCAGCGCTAATCTTTCCGGATATCCGGCTGCGATAGCGGCCAGCGGTGTCCGTGATCAGCTGGGACCGGAGGTGGACGCCGTTCTTGATGGCGGCAAAACTCCGGGTGGTCGTGGTTCTACCCTTCTGGGGTATCAAGAGGGCAAGGTCTGTTTGCTCAGGGCCGGAGTTGTTCCTTTTGCCAGGATAGAGGCGGTATTGGCCGGGGTGTAGGCCTTCACTGTTTTCTCCTGTACGGCGGGAAAGCCCGTGATATAATTTTTCCATTTATACATTTGCTGATCCGTAACGCTTTCGGTATGATACATTTATTGATTCTGGAATTGATTTGATTGCTGCAGTCGTTGCCGTTTTGTTTCTCGGCTGTGGCGACCGCCAAATTTATGGATAAGGAACAGAGATGGCAGACCTTGATTGGGATAGAAATTTTGCCTTGGAGCAGTCTGGGGACGACGAAGAGATGCTGGCGGAGCTTCTGGTGCTCTTTCACGAATCTTCCGCCTCTGATCTGGCGCGGATCAATGACGGCCTTGCTGCGGAAGACGCGGTGGCCGTAGCTGACGCAGCGCACAGCATCAAGGGGGCCTCGGCCAGTCTCGGGGTGGAGGGCGTGCGCAAAATCGCGACCGAGCTTGAAAAAAAAGGCCGAGCTGGCGATCTATCCCAGGGAAAAGAGCTCGCGGCCCAGCTCGCCGTCCTTCTCAAGGCCTTTGACGGTTTGCAATGAGAGCGCTTGGGGAAGAAAGTGCACATGTAGCAGGGGGGAAATCTTCCCTGAATTCGCCTGGTTGAGCCATGCCCAGCGCCAAAGATATACTGAGAAAATTTACCGAGCTTAAAACGCTCCCGCATGTGGCGATCAAGGTGACCCAACTGGTCAATGACGATCATAGCACAATGCAGGATTTCGAGGAGATCATCAAGCTCGATCCCGTTTTGGTCACTCGGCTGTTGCGTCTGGTCAATAGCCCCTATTTCGGCTTATCTCAGAAGGTCGAATCCATTTCAAAGGCTGTGGTTTTTGCCGGCATGAAGCAGCTTCGCAATCTGGTTGCGATCGAAGGCCTTCGCGGGATGTTCAAGGGCGACGATCCTGATTTCTCGGCCCAGAAACTCTGGCTGCATTCCGCCACCGTGGCCATCCTTTCGGGAATGATTGCCAAGCGTATTTTTGGCAAGGATGGGGAGGATGTTTTTCTGGCCGGCATCATTCACGATATCGGACTCATCGTTGAGAATCAGATAGTCGGGGAGCAGTTGCGCGAAGCCTGCAAGGCTTTCCGGGAGGGAAAGGGAACCCTGACTGAGTGTGAGCGCAATGCCATCGGCGCGGATCATACCGAGGTGGGCTATCTTCTTACCAAGGAATGGGGCTTGCCCCAAGAAGTGCTTCGGTCCATTAAGTCGCATCATCTTTCCAAACAGGTGAAAGATGTTTCCAGCACCGGTAGTATTTTGCAGCTGGCTGAATTCATGGCGGGAAAGATGCAGTACTGGGCAATTCCCGGGCCCATCGAGTCCTTGCCCCCTGAACTTACGGAGCATGTGAAAGAGAAGATGGCGGATTACAAGATTATCATCAGGGATTTGCCTGGGGAAATGGCCAAGGCCAAAGAGCTGTATGAAGCGAGTGAGTGAAGCGCTGATGACCGAGCCTACATTTGACTCCATATTCGATGAACTGATCGACGCCAACGAGGAACTGCAAAGTTTTTTGACGATTCTCAATGCGTTGTTACCAGAGGCGGAGATGCTCCTAGTGAGTGAGGCCGGCGCATTGTTTGATGGGGCGCGTCCCTTGGCGCTTGCCCCGCCGGTGCGGGAACGGTTGGTGCAAGAGGCAAGAGCGGCCGATGGTTTTGTCGCGGGCAAGGCGGATGACGGCACCCGTTGTCATGCGGTGCATCTCGCCAAACTGTCGGTGGTGCTGATTATTTCTTGCGCTGCGGCCCCGGAAGATGATTGGCGGTCAGGTTCCGCACTCACCACCCTGTTGCAGAATACCATTGATCTTGCCCTGTCCAGACAGGAGCGGGAGATGCTTGTCGCCGATCATGAACAGTCAGTCCGACAGATCAACATCCTCCAACAGCAGCACGGCAAGCTTATTGAGGATAATTACCGTCAGTACCGGCTCAATCAGGATCGTGAAAAAGAGTATGCCAGGAAGCTTGAAAGCGAAATAGCCCAACAAACTGCTGAATTGCGGGAGGCCAATGCTCGGCTTGAGGAGATCAGTCGGTTGAAGAGCGATTTTTTGGCCAATATGAGCCATGAGTTGCGGACGCCCATGAATGCCATCATCGGCTTTAGCGAGCTCCTATCCGAAACCCCCTTGGCCGAAGAACAGCTCGATTATGCCAGAACCATCAGTCAATCTGCGACGAGCCTGCTGACCCTGATCAACGATATCCTTGATCTGGCAAAAATCGAGGCGGGAAAACTCGAACTTGAACGTTCGCCCTTTGATCTTGCCGAGGTGGTCGACAACGTGGTTGCCATGTTCAAGATTCCTGCGAGGGAAAAGGGGGTTGTCGTCGCCTGTAAGATTGACAGCCGTATCCCGAAAAGAATAATGGGGGACAGTAACCGGCTGCGCCAGATCTTGATCAATCTGGCCGGAAATGCGATGAAATTTACCGAGCAGGGCGGGGTCGATATTCGGGTTGATTATGAGCGAGAAGCCGCTGGCCAGATTGTCAGCCGGTTTTCGGTGCATGACAGCGGGATAGGCATTCCCGCCGACAGGGTTGAGGCGATCTTTGAAAAATTTACCCAGGCCGACGGCTCAACCACCAGGAAGTACGGGGGTACTGGCCTGGGCTTGGCCATCTGCCTCCAACTCGTCGAACTCATGGGTGGTCGTCTCGCGGTGGAGAGTGAGGTGAGCAAGGGCAGCACCTTTTATTTCGTAATTCCCCTGGAAGAGGCCCCGGCAGAAATTATTTCTTTGCAAGAGCATAGGGAAGCGGGGCGTGAGAAAAATGTGAGCGGAGGGAGAATTCTTCTGGTTGAGGATAATGCGGTCAACCAGCGGCTAGCCAGCATCCTGATCACCCGGCAAGGATATGAGGTCGAGGTGGCCTCCGATGGGGCAGAAGCCCTGGAGCATCTCCAGCATCAGGCTTTTGATCTTGTTCTGATGGATGTCCAGATGCCCAATATGGACGGTATGGAGGCCACCAGAAGAATCCGGGCGATTGAGGCCGATCCGGCCCTGCGGCAGGGCTATGTCGGTTTGCGTGCGTTGGAACAGCCGCTGGCTATAGTCGGGCTCACGGCCCACGCCAGAAAAGAGGATGAGACTGCCTGTTACGCGGCAGGGATGAACGGTTTTCTCACCAAGCCCATTATCAAGGCGAAGCTGTCCATGATCCTTAACGAGATGATGCCGCAGACCTCCTGCCTGGAAAACAAAGATCCTTCCTGATTCTTTTCGATCCCCGTTATTTCAGCCGTTGCTGCTCAGCTGCCGCCACTTCTGGTCGGTCCGTAGCGTGGCAATTTTTTCCTCCCACGCCCCGCCATGTCCGGTAATTTCCGCCAGCCGCGCTGTTTCGTTCAGCATCTCCAGCTCAATATGGAGCCGTTCCTCAGGCATAAGGCTACCCAGTCTGTCCGGCCATTCGATCACGCTGAGTCCTGTTCCGTAGAGATATTCCAGCAGGCCGAGATCCTCGATCTCCGATTCATCGCTCAACCGGTAGAGATCCAGATGATAGAGGGGGAGCCGCCCAGGATATTCGTGCAGGAGGCTGAAGGTGGGGCTGGTTATATAGCAGGATAGGGGTACCTGCAAGCCTTGGCCGATGGCCTGGGTGAGAGTGGTTTTTCCGGTCCCCAGGGAGCCGGCCAGGGTGATTATTTCGCCGGAGCGGGCGGTTTCTCCGAGATAGCGGCCCAGGGCAAGGGTGTTACACAGGTCTGGTAGAGAAATAGTCAGGGCATTCATCTTACTTGTATTTCTTGTGGCAGAAGAGACACCGGTATTTGGGGGGATGGCCTTTCGGGAGAGGAGCCTGGCCTTCCGGGGCATGGCAGGCGCCGCAATGTTTTTCAGCCTCCTTTTTGTCCATGGGGTAGAATTTCAGGTGGATTTCATCTTGGGGCAGCTTGGTGGTTGATTCTGGCGGCGCCTTGAGTAGAAAAACAAGGATGGCTGTGCAGCCGACGATGAACAGGATGTTGAACAACCTGGTTTTGTTTTTGTTTGGCTCAGGGTTCACGGGGAAGTCCTTCATGAGGGTTGGTCAATTCCCATTTCCAGGGCGCTAAAAGGAAGAAGGCCGGTGCGTAGACAGAAAATCAGGGCTTCCAAAACAAGTTTGCTCGCTAATTTACCGCCGGATGCCAGCCCGAGAATACGGGTATGCTGGTGGTGTTTTTTGATGAGTTGGGCCATCTCTTTGCTTTCATATCCCCCGTCCAGGATGGTGCGTGCGGTTTCTTTGCCGGAAACGATGGCGGAATAGATGCCCTCGCCGGTGAGGCCTGATGCAAGACCTGCCGCGTCGCCAATCAGAAAGCGGTTGTTGAAATGCCAGCCGCGAAAGTCGGAGTTGATCAGGGCCGCCTGGGGCTGACGGGACTTGAGTTCATGGCCGTGCTCTGCGGCCCACTGGTGCAGGCTGTTCAACAACATCCCGGGTTTACTGGTGCTGCGTCGGGCGTATACGCCAATGGAGGCCGTGTCCTGGTGGGGGAAGATCCAGGCATAGCCATTGCCAAAAAGATCGGTGTTGAGATGCCACTGCATCTCGGGGAAGTTCCCAGCTACCTGGTAATTTATGCCAACCCCCATTTTTTCGGTGGGTATCCCCAACTGACGCCGCACCAGGGAGCTGCTGCCATCGGCGCCCACCAGGAAATCATAACCAAATTCATCTCCCCCCTTGGTAACCACCCGGTCTTCTGTAATTTGTAGAACAAGAGTGTTGGTTTTGATGCAGACTCCGGCGGCGACGGCACTTTCCGCCATCCAGCGCCCGAGTCTGCCTCGGTCAACGGTGCGGATAATCGGTTTGTCGTTTTGGATCACGGTGTGTTGCCAGTTGCTGCTGATCTGCTGGCGGGTAAAGGATCTTTCCCACAGGGCCTCTGGAAAACCGAGGTTCTGGGCGACGGAGGGAATGCCGCCGGCGCAGACCTTGGGGCCGATGGCACTGTTGCGCTCAAGCATCAGGACGTCTTTGCCTTGCAGGGCAAGAAGGGTGGCGCAGGCCAGTCCCCCTGGGCCCCCGCCCACGATAACAGTATGGAAATTTTTCATGGTCGTTGTCTTTGATCCCCTGCTGAAAACACCTCGCACACTATATAAGGAAGGCTTTTCCTGTCAAGAGATTAAGAGCTCTGGAATCATGACAAGGTTCATGGTATTATCGCGAAAAATTAAAACAAGAGAGGGTCTGGGGGATGTTTCCGCCAGGTCATCGATGTCACATCAAATAAGTCTCCTGTCGGGAGACGCTTGTATACGAGGATTACAGTATGAATCTTGACCCGTTTGATAAAAAGGTAAAAAACAGGAGCGCAATTCCCGCGCTGGTTCTTGGAGGAGTGGGGTTGTTTGCCCTGGTTCTGGCGGTTTTCTTCTGGCTGGTGGGGGAGATGGAAAAGCCGCAGGTGGAAATCAGTGGGGATAGTTCCCATATTGGTCTGAGCAAGCAGATATCCTTGATGGCCAGCGATGCCAAGAGTGGCCTCTGTTCGATCGAGGTTGTCTTGGTGCAGGAGGGTAAAAAAGTCGTATTGCTGGAGCGAACCTATCCCCGAAAAGGATATTTTTCCGGGGCCGGGCCGAAAAAAATCGAGGAGGCTATTGAGATAACGCCCAAGGCCCTTGGCTTTAAAGACGGGGGGGCGGAATTGGTGGTGAGAGCGGCTGATTTTTCCTGGTGGAACTGGCTCAGGGGGAATATCACCATCCATTCCTCGGCGGTCACCATCGACACCAAGCCGCCGGTGATTAGCGTGATGGAATCGCCCAAGTATATCAAGGGCGGCGGGGCCGGGGTCGTTGTTTATCGGGTTAGCGAGCCAGCGGGCAAACACGGGGTGCTGATCAACGATATATTTTATCCGGGTTTTTCGCTGCCCAAGCGAGGTGAGGGGATCTATGGTGCCTGCATGGGGCTGCCCCATGATATCACCGCGCTGGAAAAAGCCTTTGTCGTTGCGGCTGACAAGGCCGGTAACGAGGCCAAGGCCCCGTTCACCATGGACCTGCATGTGCGCAATATCGTCAGTGACAAGATCAGCATCAGCGATGCGTTTCTCTCCGCCAAGCTGCCGGAATTCGCCACCTATTATCCGGAGTTGAGCGGCACACCGGTCGAGCAGTATATCAAGGTGAACAACGATATCCGGCAGGCCAATTACAAGAAAATTCAGGAGATCTGCGCGAAATTTCAGCCCGAGCGCCTCTGGGACGGCCGTTTTGGCCGGATGGAAGGGAGCCCAAAGGCCGGATACGCCGATCACCGCACTTACCTGTACAACAACGAGAAGATCGACGAGCAGATCCACCTTGGGGTTGATATTGCTTCGCTCGAACATGCCAATGTCGAGGCTGCCAACCGGGGGATAGTGGTTTTTGCCGAGTATCTGGGGATTTACGGGAATACCGTTATTCTGGATCACGGCCAGGGGATATTCAGCCTATACTCCCACATGAGCCAGATCGATGTCCCTGTGGGCACCATGGTCGAGAAGGGTGGGCTTTTGGGCCTTACCGGAACCACCGGCATGGCCGGGGGCGATCATCTCCACTTCAGCATGCTGGTCAACGGAATCTTTGTCGATCCGCGTGAGTGGTGGGACGAAGAGTGGTTGAAACTTCACATGTTGAGCGTGCTCTAAGCCTTGTCCAGGATCAGGATTCTTCCGGAAAATCTGGCCAACCAGATAGCGGCCGGTGAGGTTGTTGAACGGCCCGCCTCGGTGGTCAAGGAGCTGCTGGAAAACGCCATTGATGCCGGGGCCAGCCAGATCGGCATCCAGGTGGAAGGCGACGGTACCCGCTTGATCCGGGTGATTGACGACGGCTCGGGTATGGATCAGGACGATGTGCTCCTCTGCCTGGAGCGTCATGCCACCAGCAAGATCACAAGTCTTGCCGAGCTTGGCTCCATCCGTTCCCTTGGTTTCAGGGGCGAGGCCGTGCCCAGTATCGCCTCGGTGGCCCGGTTGCGGATTACCTCGCGACCTCCGGCCCAAACCCTTGGAACCCAGGTGGATCTTCGTTTTGGGAAGCTCCTCAAGGTGCATGAAATGGGGGGCAGTCCCGGGACCTCTTTTGAGGTCTCGGATCTCTTCGGCAATGTCCCGGCCCGGAAAAAATTTTTAAAATCTACCCGAACGGAACTGGCCCACATCGAAGAAGTGGTGAAAAATTATGCCCTCGCCTGCCCGGAACTTGGGTTCAATTTCACGGTGGACGGCCGTGAGGTTTTGCGGTTGCCAGCAGGGTTGGATACGCTTCGGAGCCGGGCTGAACGGATTTTTGGCAAGGGGGGGGGCACTCTGGTAGAAGTGGGTCGGCAGGCTCAGGATGAAGCCGAACCCGGAGTTTTCGGTTTTCTTCTGCCGCCGGATGCCCCTGTCACCGCCCGGCTCAGGATTTTTATCAATGGCAGGGTGATCCATGACCGGCTGATAACCCATGCCGTGAGCGAAGGACTCCAGAATTATCTCATGAAGGGGCGTGGGCCGGGCGGGGTAATTTTTCTGGTCATGCCGCTTACAGGCGTTGATGTGAATGTCCATCCCACCAAGCAGGAAGTCAGGTTTCACAAACCGACCGTGGTGCATCAGGCCCTGGTGGCTGCGGTCCAGACCGCCATGGCGGATTATCAGCAAACCTTGAAGCAGGAAATATTCCGGCCCGCTCCCGTTGACTCAGGCGCGGCGCAGTCCGGAAAAAACCTAGCGAAGGCCTATTCGCTGGGTCACGATAATCAGGCGCCTGCGGTGCAGGAGCCGCTGTCGCTTTTCAAGGCCGCTACCGTTGTTGTGCCTTCTGTTCTCCACGCGGAGGGGTCTTCAAAGGACGTCTCCGTGGAGAGTGACTTTGGTGCGGAGATGAAAAGTGCTTTTGTGTCAGAGCAGGCCAGAATTTCGAACGGGTTGGAGGAAGAGACTGCCCCCCAGTTGGGTGGATTGCGCTATCTTGGGCAGTTGCTGGACACCTATCTGCTCTTCGCCACGGAAAACGGTATGCTTGCCATTGACCAGCATGCCGCCCATGAGCGGCTGCTGTTTGAGGCGCTGAAAAGGCAGTTTGCCGGCAAAAAAATCGCTCGCCAGACCCTGCTGTTCCCAAAGGTTCTGGACTGTAGCTTGGAGGAGAACCAGATTCTCCGGCAGTATGCCGAGGAGATTGCCGCCCTCGGGGTTGATATCGAGGATTTCGGCGGGGGCAGCCAAGTGGTGAAGGGCGTGCCTGCGGTGCTCGGCCGCTCTTCGGTTGAGGAGGTAATGGCCGGGATCTTTTCCCGGTTTGCCGAGGCAGGCTCCGGGAAGGGCGGGGTGCGGGCTGAGGAAGTGCTTTCCGACATGGCCTGCAAGGCAGCAATCAAGGCAGGGCAAAGCCTGAGCGCCAAGGAAGCTGAAGCCCTGCTGGACGAAATGCAACGGGCCGAGGTTTTTTCTCATTGCCCCCATGGCCGTCCGGTGGCCAAGAACTTTACGTCCCACGATATCAAGAAGTGGTTCTATCGCGGCTGATTCTGCCTAAAAAAAATATCGCACAAGCGGGTTGGAAAATGTATCTTTTTCCGTGAGACACAGGCATTACCTGTCCTCTGCCGCTGCTGCCCTACTGTAATTTTTTGATAAGGAAAACCCCATGACAACACCGGTAAGCCAAACGAATTTTACCAATCTTCATCTGGTGCATCGCGGCAAGGTCCGGGATCTTTACGAGGTGGGCGACCATCTCCTGATGGTCGCCTCGGACCGGATTTCCGCTTTTGACGTGGTTATGGATGATCCTATCCCCGACAAGGGCGCGATCCTGACCAAGCTTTCCCTCTTCTGGTTTGACTATCTCAAGGACATTGTGCCCAATCATCTGATTACGGCAAATGTGGCGGAATATCCGGCTGCCTGCGCCCCGTACCGTGAGCAACTCGCAGGACGGAGTCTGCTGGTGAAAAAAGCCAACCCTCTGCCGGTGGAGTGCATTGTTCGCGGTTATCTCTCCGGTTCGTTCTGGCAGGCCTATAAAAAAGATCCGAACGTTTGCGGCTTTGCCTTGCCTGCCGGGATGCGGGAGTCGGACAAGTTTACTGAGCCGCTCTTCACCCCCTCTACCAAGGCGGCGCTTGGCACGCACGACGAGAATATCTCCCTGGCCGAGATGGAAAAAATCGTGGGCAAGGAACAGACCGCCCGGATCAAGGATATCTGTGTGCGCCTCTATGTGAAGGCGGCGGACTATGCCCGCAGTAGGGGAATCATCATTGCCGACACCAAGTTTGAACTTGGCATCTGCGATGGCGAGTTGATCCTGATCGATGAGGTGCTGACTCCTGATTCATCCCGGTTCTGGCCCCAAGACCTGTACCAGCCCGGCGCGGGACAACCGAGTTTTGACAAGCAGTTTCTTCGGGATTATCTTTCCACTCTCAATTGGGGGAAAAATCCGCCGCCGCCGAGATTGCCACCGGAAATCATCGAAAAAACAGTTTTCCGCTATCGGGAGGCCTTGCTCAAGATAACCGGTAGAGATCTTTAAAAGGCTTGAGGTCAAAGGTGAAAGGCGCAAGGCAATGGTGGCGGAGATGCCCCTATTTATCTTGGACAATTTGCCTTCACCTTTTTACCCTAATGCGCTAAGAGGTGGTGTGATGCCGAGACCTGTTGGCGGGGGCCTGCCCTCATACCGATGTTTTTTGTTCTGTTCTGGTTTGCCGGATGCGGGTTTTTCGGGGGCAGCGGCGGCGAATTCTTCACCCAGACGGAGGTCGGTATCGTCCGTCATCATCTACAGCAGTATCGCGACTTTTTGCGGAATTTCACCGTGCGTCTGTACGCTAAGAACCCCAAATACGAGAAAGACCAGGCCCAGCAACGGCGGAAGATTGATTCCATTTTCGGTCCCCTGGCTACCGGGGAGCAGGTCTCTGCTTACAAGCCCTCCCATGAGATACTTACTGCGGCGTTTCAAGGGGAGGTGAGTGAGTCGGGCCGGGCATATCTGCTGAGCCTTGGCCTGTGGAAAAGTATTCGGGAGGCCTACAATATTCGGGACGGGGATCTTTTTTTGAGCGGTCTTCAGGTTTCCCTGGAGCGGTTGCAGCGGTTCCATCATAATATCAGCCAGGTGAACTGGCGGCTGAAGACGTGCAAGGACAAGGGCGGGAAGCTCTACAGCCCGGACTCCTTCAGTTTCTCCAGCAGATCCTTTTGTTCATCCGACAACTCCTTTGGTACCGCCACCAAGATTTTCACCAGCAGGTCTCCCCGTGTTCCTCCCTGGCTGTCCGGCAATCCGTGTTTGCGAAGGCGAAGTTTTGCCTGGGGCTGACAGCCCGGCGGAACCTTGACCTTGAGCTGCTTTCCTTCTAGGGTCGGGACTTCAACCTCCGCGCCAAGCACGGCGGAGCTGTAAGGTATTTGCAGGTCCATGGTGAGGTGCGATCCTTCCCGGGTAAAGGTCGGATGCGGTTCGACCCTGATCAGCAGATACAGGTCGCCCGACGGTCCACCCATGGGGGAAGGGGAGCCCTTGCCGGAGATGCGCAGTTTCTTGCCGGTCTCGATTCCGGCGGGGATCTTTACGGAAACCTTTTCCGCCGCAGAACCGCGGCCAAGGGAGATGGTTTTTTCGGCGCCGTTCAGCACTTCTTCGAGGGTGATGGGCAGTTCCAGGGAAAGATCATTGCCTTTCACCTGTTGAGACTGACGGAAATCCTGAAAGCCATGGCTCGCCCGCCCCCCTGCCCCCGGCTGGCGAAACATCTCCTCGAAGCCGCCTCCTCCGCCGGAACTGCGAAAAGAGGCGCGGCCCCCGCCGAAGTTGATGCCGAACTCCCGCAGAATATCGCCCAAATCGGCGTTACGGAAAATGTCTTCCTGAGAATAGCGCTGCTGGAACCCGGCGGAGCCAACGGTGTCGTATTGTTGCCGCTTTTCCTTGTCGGAAAGCACGGCGTACGCCTCGCTGATCTTTTTAAACTGCTCCTCCGCGTCCTTATTTCCCTTGTTGCGGTCCGGGTGGTGCTTGAGGGCGAGTTTGCGGTAGGCTTTCTTGATTTCCTCTGGGGAAGCGGTTTTTTCCACACCGAGTAATTTATAATAATCCATATCTGGTCTGCCTGTCTGTCCTGGCTTTTTGTCATTCAATTGTTTGGGTAATTGGCAAACTCTGTCTTCCGGCAGCCTGCGCACGATGCAGGGAAGGCATCGTCAGTCTCGGCATGTGCAACATGCCGAGACTGTGAGAAATCGCACAGTTTACTTTGTAATCGTCCGGGAAACCATTTCGTTGCAATGCACAGATAGTAAGTATGTTTACCGTTTTGGGCAAGCAGTGTTTTTAAGTCAGCCGCCTCCGGCAAGGCCGGAGAGAAAACCCATAAGCATTGTATCCTAAATTTTGAACCTTCTAACCTATTATATGAGTTGCATTTACACCTCGTATCTGCGCTATAATATTCTTGCTAGGCCGACTTATAATCGAAAAAGGCCTCAATATCCCGGAATGATGTCAGTTACGCCCGATAGGGGGATGGCGCGCCGGCATTTTTTGACGGAGCTTGGAAGCGTAACAGATTTGGATTGGAAAGGTGGCGGACGGATTAGTCCAGGTATCAGGAGCAGGAGCTGAACGAATCCGTTCATGAGGGAAAGGGAGAAAGTGAGCGCTACCCGTGCACGCTTCGGATAATGAACAACCGGGCGGCTCGCGGAATCTTGAGCCCGGGAGGAGAATCTTCCCGGAAGGCGGAAGAACCACGAGGGAGGCTGGGTCTGTGGACAACGTTGAGCAACTCCTTGTTTTTACCCTTGATGACCAGTATTACGCCCTCCGGCTCGACGCAGTCGAGCGGGTGGTGCGTGCGGTCGAGGTAACCCCGCTTCCGGACGCGCCGGAGATCGTTCGCGGGATAATCAATGTGCAGGGACGCATCGTTCCGGTCATCGACCTGCGCAGGTGTTTCCGTTTCCCCGAAAGAGAAATCCGTCTGAGCGACCAGTTCGTTATTTCCTCCGCCTCGCAACGGACGGTCGCGTTCGTAGTGGACGCGGTCCATGGTGTCGTCCGTTGTCCCGAGGAGGCGGTCGTTCCCGTGGCGGAGATCCTTCCCGGTCTCGGAGCCGTCGAAGGGGTGATGAAACTCACGGACGGCATGGTCCTCATCCCTGATATTGACAAGGTGCTCTCCCCGGACGAAGAGGCGCGGCTTGACGAGGGGCTGACAGGGCTCGGTGGCCTCGACACGGAAGCCGGAGACGACCTGTCGGAGCGAGAAAATGGGTGTTAGTAGGCCCCAGACAATGAATCCCCCGGCAGACATGGCGGATGACGTGCTGGCGCGGTTCAGCGACTTCATTGCCGCGCATACGGGGCTGCACTTTCCGCGCAAGCAGTGGAATTCCCTTGAGCGGGGAATGGCTTGCGCCGCCCGGGAGTTCGGTTTCGAGGACCCGGAATCATGCCTCCAATGGATCATGTCGTCGCCCCTCTCACGGGAGCAGATCGAGATTCTGGCACGCCACCTCACCGTGGGGGAGACGTATTTTCTGCGGGAGAAAAGGAGCCTGGAGATTTTCGAGGAGGAGATCGTGCCGGAACTGATCCGCACGCGTCGGGAGGATGAGCGGCATCTGCGGATATGGTGTGCGGGGTGCTCCACGGGGGAAGAACCTTTCTCCGTCGCCATCCTCCTCAAGGCCATGGGCGCGGCTTTGCAGGACTGGAATATCTCGATCCTCGGCACGGATATAAATCCCCATGCGCTGGGCAGGGGGGCGGAAGGGGTCTATGGCGAGTGGTCGTTCCGCAGTCCTCCGCACGGCTTCCGGGATAAATATTTCCGTCGGACCGGGGAAGGGCGTTTTGCGATCCTCCCCCAGATCAGAAAGATGGTAAGCTTCTCCTATCTCAACCTTGCGGAGGACGTCTATCCCTCGCTTCTGAACAACACCAACGCCATGGACGTGATCTTCTGCCGCAACGTGCTCATGTACTTCACCCCGGATCGGGCCAGAATGGTCGTCGAGCGTCTGCACCGGTCCCTTGTCGATGGAGGCTGGCTCATTGTCAGCCCCTGCGAGGCCTCTCAGCTCCTTTTTTCGCAGTTCAAGGCGGTTAATTTCTCCGATGCGATTCTGTATCGAAAAGAGAGCGCGGGCGTCGGGGGGCAGGGAGCGGTTCCGAGGGATCTGGGCTTGGCCGATGCCAGGCAATTTGTCCCTATACCCCCCTTGCCTGCCGGCATCCGATTCCCGCCACCGCCTCTCCGCGCCCCAATCCCTCGACCTCCGGTCCCTGATTCTCGCCCCTCGTTCTCTGCCTCCCGCTCTCTGCCTCCATACGAAGAGGCTCTAGCGCTCTATGAACGGGGCTGCTACCCGGAGGCGGAGGAAAAGCTCGCCGCTTTCTTGACAGCCAACCGGGAAGATGCCGAGGCGACCGTTCTTCAGTGCCGCGTCTGCGCCAATCAAGGGAAACTGGCTGAGGCGCGGGAGCTGCTCGAACAGGCGATCAGTGCCGACCGGCTCAAGGCAGGGCTGCATTATCTCCGGGCCATGATCCTTCAGGAGCAGGGCGCCACCGACGAGGCGGTCGCCTCGCTGAAACGGGCGCTCTACCTCGACCAGGATCTGGTGCTCGCCCATTTTTCACTGGGTAATCTCGCCCTGCGGCAGAGGAAGATGAAGGAATCACGGAAACACTTTGCCAACGCCCTCTCGCTCCTCGACCGATATGGCCCTGCCGACATCCTCCCGGAATCCGAGGGGTTGCCGGCAGGGAGGCTCAGGGAGATCATTCGGACAACGGCTGTCAGCACATAAACCCGAGGGGTAACGCCGATGCAAGAGACGAAAACGGAAGCAGCATCGAAAAAGTCCTCATCCACAGGGAAAGGCATGCCAGGGAGTCAGCATAAGCTGCGGCAGCAGGCGGCTCTACCGGGAGAGCGGTCGCTGAGCCCCGAGGAACAGCAGCTGATTCTTAGGGAGAGGGCTCTGGTCCTGGCCAGGGAGCCGGAAAAGGGAGAGACGGCAGTCGAATGTCTCGAAGTCGTTGAGTTCCTCCTTGCCTATGAGCGGTACGGGATTGAGTCTTCCTATATCCGCGAGGTCTACCCGCTCAAGGATCTCACCCCCCTCCCCGGCACGCCGCCTTTTGTCCTCGGCATCATGAACGTGCGGGGGAAGATCCTCTCGGTCATCGACATCCGCAAATTTTTCGACTTGCCGCAGAAGGGGCTGACCGACCTCAACAAGGTGATCATCGTGCATGACGATGCAATGGAATTCGGGATTCTGGCGGATGCCATCCTCGGGGTGCGGCTGATTCCGGTGAGGGACATGCAGCCGTCGCTGCCCACCCTGACGGAGGTCCGCGCCGATTACCTGCGGGGGGTGACCGAGGAGCGGCTGGTGGTGCTGGATGGGGGTAAGATCCTCTCCGACAGACGGATTGTTGTGCACGAGGAAGCAGCTGGTGGAGCAGGATAAAGTCTGAATTTTGAAAACTGAAAACTCATAACCGATCTTTAGGGGGGTATCTTATGAAGTGGTTTCTGAATCTCTCAACGCGGGCAAAAATCATCTTAAGCTTCGGGTTGATGCTCGTCCTGCTGGTTGTAATTGTCGTGACAGCCTATACGGGCATCAGGGCGATCAACGAGTCGCAACGGGAGTTGGTCCAAAGCGGATTCCCCTCAACCCTGAACCTGATGGAAATCCGGGCCGACCAGAACCGCACGAGAGCCCAGTTGCTGGAGATGATGATGACCAGCGACAGCGCCAAACAGCAGGCGTTGGCACAGGATATCAAGGAGCGGTCCGCAGACATTGACCAAAAACTCAAAGAACTCATGGCGCTGAAAAAAGACGATCAGAAATTCCTCGCGAAAATCCAGGAGTTGAATTCCATCCGGGAAACATACCGGAAAACGCGAGATGAAGAGCTCTCTTTGATTTCCACAGGGAAGAACGAGGAAGCCAGGCAGCTCGGGGTTGGCGTCCAGGAGGAACGTTACAACAGGATACGTGCCCTTGCCCGGAAACTCGGTGAGCAGGAGACCGAGCATGCCCAGCAGCAGATAGTCCAGTCCGAGCAAAGGGCAAGGAGTTCGTTGCTCATCTTCCTGATCATCGGGATAAGCGCCTTTCTGTTCAGCATGGGAATGACAACAATTCTGACCAGGGTCATAGCCACCCCCCTTACCGAAATCACCCAAATTGCCGAGCGGGTTGCAATGGGAGACTTGGACGTTTCCATCCCGGCGGTCAACAGAGAGGACGAGGTGGGGGTCCTGGCGCAGGCATTTCGCCGAATGGTGGGAAATATCAGCGGAATGGCGGGCATGACAAAGCGGATTGCCGGAGGCGATCTTTCCGTAAAGATTACCCCCCAGTCGGAAAAGGACGTCATGGGAAATGCCTTGAGTACCATGGTGGATGGCCTGCGGGAGATAACGCGGGAGATGATCGAGGGGATCAATGTCCTCGCCTCTTCAGCCAGCGAGATCATGGCCTCCACGGCTCAGGTCGCCTCCGGCGCGGCTGAGACCGCTACCGCAGTAAGCGAGACCACCAGCACCGTCGAGGAGGTGAAACAGACCGCCCAGGTGGCGAGTACAAAGGCGCGGGGTGTCTCCGAGGTCGCCCAGAATGCGGTTCAGACGGCGCAGAGCGGCAGGAGGGCAGTGGAGGAGTCGGTCGCCGGGATGGGCCGGATTCAGGAGCAGGTGGCATCCATCGCCGAGAGCATCGTGAAGCTTTCCGAGCAGAGTCAGACCATCGGCGAGATCATAACCACGGTCAACGACCTGGCGGAGCAGTCGAACCTGCTGGCGGTCAACGCCGCCATCGAGGCGGCCAAGGCCGGGGAACAGGGGAAAGGGTTCGCCGTTGTGGCCCAAGAGGTGCGGAGCCTGGCGGAACAATCGAAAGAGGCCACCGCCCAGGTGCGGATGATCCTAGGCGACATCCAGAAGGCGGCCAACGCGGCGGTGCTGGCCACCGAACAGGGGAGCAAGGCGGTCGAGTCGGGGGTGAAGCAGTCGCGGGAGGCGGGGGAGGCGATACGGCAGATGGGGGAGAGTATCGAGGAAGC
>JBAZCG010000037.1:0-28414 GCA_041671085.1 Desulfurivibrionaceae bacterium
GGGTGTTGTGTCACATGAGCAGACAATCCTCCCGCCAGCAGCAGTCTTCCTGGGTGCAATGCTCCATGGCTGAGCCGAAACAGGGGAAATTGCCTTCTTTTTCCTGGATGGCGCGGATGAGCTCCTCTTTTTTCATCTTGCCGGACCTGATACCAAGATCTTTTGCCTTTGCTTTGATGTCGATCATCTTCATGGACAACCTCCGTGGGTGTTGGAAATGGTTAAGGGAATATGTCGCCTTAAATGCAGGGATTCATGCTGAGCACAGGGCAGCTGGCTGTTTTGATCACCCGTTCGGTAACGCTGCCGAATAGGGCTTTTCCTACCCCTTTGCAGGTTTGGGTGCCGATCATGATCAGATTGCAGCCTTCGTCTTCGGCGTGGCGGACGATTTCTTGCGGGACATTGCCGTTGAGCACCGCGCTGGCATGGGGGATGTCCTTGGCCATGTTTTCGGTGACGAATTCCGTCATCTTGCGTTTGGCTCGCTCGATCAGTTCTTTTTCCAGACTTTCCAGGGGTAGGTGGGGTACTGCAAACCCGGCATAGGCATCAAGGCTTTCCACCACAAAAACCACCTCAATGGCTGCCCCGAATTTGCGGGCGATCATGATGGCGGATTGAAGAACCCTGTTTGAATGTTCGGAAAAATCCGTGGGAACAAGAATTTTTGTGATGTCGTTCATGGCCGAAGCCTCTCTTGGTGAAAAATGTTGGAATAGTCTGGCGGAGGCCTATGGGCTGGTGCTTTCCACCATAAATGGGGTGCTGCGTATGGCAATGCTCTTCTTTTTGACCCAGAGCCGGGCCATGGGAATCACCTCGCCGTCCATGGTGACGATGTTGGCCAGCTCTTCAACGTAGGAGATGTCCGGGGTGTTGAATTCGTAATAAAAGGTGTTGCCGCTGTAAGGATCGACCACCAAAACGATTTTCTGCGGGTTGGTCGGGTGTTTCTGGGGTGCGCCGGAAAAGGCGATGTGGGTATCGCGCAACCGTTTTTCATCGCTGGGGCATTGATACGCCTGGATTTCAAAACGGATTACCGCCTGGGGGAAATTGGAGAGGGGCATGGCTGACCTCTGCATCGTGTGTTGGTCGCTGATTCGGCAACAACCGTATCGAAGCTCTTATTTCATAGTATACAGATTCTCCGGAGTGAATCAAAAAATAAAGTGGGCGTGGGGTAATTTTTTGCAATCCATCCTGGCCAGGCCACAGGCAGGATGGATTTACTTCTTCACCGGAATCGGGCGCATGGTATCGTCAACCGCGACAAAGGTGAAAAGCCCCTCAATGGCTTTTTCCCGGGTTGTGTCGTACATCTGCTCAAGATAGACGGTCACCCGCACCTGGATGCTGGTGTTGCCGATCTTGACCACCTGACCAACCAGTTCGACAAAGGTTCCGGCCGGGATCGGGGTCTTGAAATCGATGCGGTCCGAGCAGACTGTGACGATTTTTTGTCGGGAAAAACGGGTTGCGGTGATAAAGGCCGCTTCGTCCATCCACTGGAGGGCCGTGCCGCCGAACAGGGTGGCGTAGTGGTTGGTGGTGTTGGGGAAAACTGCCTTGGTGATGCGGGTTTCAGCGGCTTCCATTTTCTGGGCAATGGTCATGGGCACCTCGATGGATGTGTGGGTAAGGGCTGTTTCGGGGAAAAGGCTAGCAGGACGAGGCAATGCGCCAAGCCCTGCTGGTAACCGGTCTTTTGCTCAAAGCGAAATCAAGTACAGTGCCGCAACAACACAGAGAAAAATAATTCCCACCTTGAAACAGGCTTCCGGTTCATCGTGGCCGTAGCCGTGGGGGTCGTCGTGGTGATCGTGCGTGCTCATGGGATAATCCTCCTGGGTGTAATGGTGATGGCTGAAAAACACTCTTTATTTGTATGGTCGAGGCAGGCCCTCTTCCCTTACCCACTCCTCGACCTCTGCCGGGAATGGCATCCGCCCGGCGCATTTCACCGTGCCGTTGATGATGAGAGCCGGGGTTTTTGTTACCCCGAACCGCCAGATCTCATCAAGATCGTGCACTGATTCCATGTCGGCGGCCAGAGCAAACTTTTGTAGGGTCTCAATGAGCATGGCGCTGAGCTTGTTGCAGATTGCGCAACCGGAGCCCAGCACCCGGATGGTGAGGATTCCCGGGTCGGCGCTCTGTATCCCTTGGCGACGGCGGTATTCTGCGAGCAAGGCCTCGCGGTAGAGAGGTTCCGCCGTCAATGGGACGTAATTTTTCCTGGCAATAGCGGCAAAAAGAAAATCCACCGCCGCCTCTGCCTGCATCTCTCCGGCCATGGCCTTGTTCAGGGCCTGGTCAAGGCCGATCAGGCCAATATTGGCCGCACCGATTCGGATGGTCCTGGGCGCGGGTTTGTCCTGGTTTTGCATGAGATTTCTCTTTTTGAAAGATCAGGCGCTCTTAAAAAAGTGGTAGCTGTTTCCCGCTTGCATTCCGCCGTTTGGACAGGGGTTGGTCCGCTTCGCTCAGCAGGGAGGCCGGAATTTCCTGAATAAACCGGGATGCGCGGTGGTCGGTTGTCCGGTTGAAGATGGTTCGGCTTGCGGCAGCACTTATAATCAGGCTTTCCTGTGCCCTGGTCATGGCAACATAGAGAAGACGGCGTTCTTCTTCCACATCGCTGTGCAGATTGGCAATGGTGCAGGGAAGAATTTCCTCTTCAATTCCGGGCAGAAAGACCACCGGAAACTCCAAGCCCTTGGCGGCATGCATGGTCATGAGGGCCACAGCTTCGGCCCGGTCATCGTAGATGGTGGCCTGGGCGTTTTGCCTGAGGTGTTCGCAAAACGCCTGGAGATTGTTGCCAAAGGCATTGGCCAGGTGAATCAGGCGCAAGGCTTCCGGCTCTTGGGGATCGATGCCCAGTCCGGGTAAGGCCTCGGCCAGGGGGTGGGCAAGACCATGTTCTGCCGTCTTGCGGAATTTTTTGAGGTCTTCGCCCATCTTTCGGATGATTGTTGCCGCGCTGGCGGGAAGGTCAAGGGTGAGCGTCTGGTCATGGAAATCAGGGCAATGGAGAGGGAGCCCTTTTTCAATAAGGGAGAGGGTTGCCTCTCCGACCCCGGGAAGCCCTGCAATCAGCAGAAAATGTTCATTTAGGGTCGCGTCCGCCGAGCTGGCCAAGAGAAAATGGCAGGCGGCCTTCAGGGCGGGTTTCAGGTAAAAGGGGGTGGCGCCAACGAGCTGAAAGGGGATGCCTTTGCGGTGCAGGGCTTCGGCAATGGGTTCGGCCATCTGGCTGAGCCGGTAGAGAACGGCAAAATCGGCAAAGCTCCTGGCTGAGGCTTGGTCACCGCTCCTCCCTGTGTGCCGCGAAAGGCTGCTGGTGCCGCCCAACCCCTCTTCGATGCGTCGCACGATAAACTCCGCTTCGGCCTGGGCGCTTTGGGCCTGATGCCACTCGATGAGCGCCGTGCTGGTGCTTGTGGCCAGGAGTTGGGTGTCGCCGCTCTGCGGGTTCCGGCGGATGAGGGCGGCCGCGCCATCGATAATGGCCGGGGCTGAACGGTAGTTGCGGATTAGGGCCAAGGTGGTGACGCCCGGCCTTTCCCGGAACCGTTGAAACAAGGTGAGGTCGCTGCCGCGAAAGCCGTAAATGGCCTGGTTGGGGTCCCCGATGGCAAATACCCTTGCCTGCCTGCCAAGCAACAGGACCAGCTGGTACTGGGGATGGTTGAGATCCTGGAATTCGTCAACAAAGAGATGGGTCACCCGCCCAGTGACCTGCCTGGCAACTTCGGGATCGCGGTTAAGGCGTTCCACACATAAGGGGATGACCAGATCAAGGTCAATGGCCTTATTCGGCAAACACGAAGCAATATAACGCTCAAGAAGATCGGGTCGGGCGGCATCGGTGGGGAGCGTCCCCCGATTCATCTGGTCAACGTAGCCTGCCAGTTGTCTTTTCAGGATGTGGTGTTCGGCTCGGTGCCAGTCAGGGAAGGCCTTGCGCAGATAAAGGTCCCGCTCATCTTCGCCAATGACCATGAGGTCGGGGTTTTCTTTGCGCAACAGGGTCAGGCAATAGCCATGGAAGGTGCCTACGAAGATGGTCTGGGTCGCCGCCTCGCCGAGCTCCCGGTCCAGGCGTTCTTGCATCTCGCGGGCTGCCCGGTTGGTGAAGGTGATGGCCACCATTTCTTCGGGGCGGGCATTCTCGGCGGTCAGCAGATGTTCGATCCTGGCCACCAGGGTAAAGGTTTTTCCGGTGCCCGGCCCGGCAGCAACCAGGATATTTTCGGCTCTGCTGGTGATGGCGGCCAGCTGCTCCGGATTGGGCTTTCGCTGGGCTTTTGGTATCTCGGTGGGCGGAGGGAGTTTTTTTTCAAGGGGCAGCGGGCTGCGACCCTGTTTTTTTGCGGGCGAGACAGGCTTCTTTCCGGTAAACAGGCTGATCTGTCCGGCCAGCTCCTGTCGCTCTCCTTCAGCAAAAACCCGGATTACCCCGAATTCGCCATCATAACCAGGGGTGCGGATGACCCTGCCCGTGCGGATGCGGGCCACCGCCTCGCCCAGCACCGGGGAGAGCCGGTTGATCTCTTCCACCGGCGTGTCGAGCAGCAGGTTGAACTCCGAACCGAAGCGGTCAATGACTTTTGCGTACAGGGCCATCACCCCTTTGGTGGCAGGCCCCGCACCGAGAATCTCGCCCAGCACCTCGGGCAGCGGGATCAGGCTGTGTACCGCAGGCGAGCCGGGCGGGTAGTAAGGCTCGGTCCGCTCGGCCAGTTCCATGACCCGGTGCAGCACCCCCACGGTGAGGGGCTTGCCGCAGACCGGGCAGATTGCCCCGATTTTTCTGGTTTCGGCGGGCTCAAGACATACCCGGCAGTTGCGGTGGCCGTCGGCATGGTATTTCCCTTCTTCCGGGTAAAATTCGATCGTGGCGGCAAAGGCGTCGCTCTGGGGATTTTTCAGGGCCTCGCGCAGAGCGAAGAAGTTGAAATCGGTGTTGAAGATATTGGCCTCCCGGCCCAGCTTGCCGGGAGAATGGCAATCGGAGTTGGAGATCAGGGCGAAGCGGTCCAGTGCCGGGATGAGCCGGTTCATGTCCGGGTCCGAGGAGAGGCCGGTTTCGAGAGCAAAAACGTGGGGGCTGAGATCGCCGTAGCATTCCTCAATGGTGTCAAAGCCGGAGCGGGAGCCGAACAGGGAGAACCACGGGGTCCAGATGTGGGCCGGAACCAAAAAACCATCCGGTGCTTTTTCCAGCAGGATTTCGAGGAGGTCGCGGGAGTCAAGGCCCAGGATGGGGCGGCCGTCGGACTCGATGTTGCCTATGCCGGCCAGGACGCTGTTTATTCGTTCCGCCGAGGCGAAATCGGGCACATAGAGGAGGTTGTGAACCTTGCGCACGGCGCCGTGCCGTTTGTAAATGGAGCTGATCTCGGCGGTGAGCAGAAAGCGGATGGGGAGCGATTCCGGCGTCACCTGCGGCAGGGCCAACGGAATCGCCTCATCCTTGAGCCTAAAGAATCCCGGTTCGGCAGGGACAAGTTGCTCCTTGAGCTGAGAGAACCAGCCGGGATGGGTGAAGTCGCCGGTGCCGAGCAGGTGGATACCCTTGACCCTGGCCCAGGCGGCAAGACCCTGCAGGTTACCGGCCTTGCTGGTCGCGCGGGAGAAGGGAGAATGGATGTGAAGATCAGCGATATAGCGCATTTTTTAGTTGCCGCCCCAGAAAGAGAAAAATCGACGTGAATCGATGAATCTTACACATATTCCATCTTACTGTCCACGCCGTATTGAGGGGCCATTACGAAGCATTTCAATACGGCTCCTCATGCAGTTTTGATTATCCGAAACGAGACCATGTTGTGTTTTTGAATGACGGCTTTCCTGAGGAAAAAAGGTGCCTTCCCTGGGGAAAATCGTTATATAATACGCACTGCATTCTGAACGGTTTATAAAGAGAGGGAGCCCGGAAATGGTTGAACAAATAACAGACGTGGTGATTATCGGCGCTGGCCCGGCAGGGCTGCAGGCCGCTGTGCATGCAGCCCGGAAAAAGGCTTCGGTGCTTGTCTTGGGCCGCGTGGAGAATAGCAGTATTTATCAGGCCCACGTTGAGAATTATCTCTGTGTCGATGGCGTGACCGCTGGGGCGGATTTGCTGCGGATCGCTCTGGCCCAGGCCACCCGGTTTGGTGCGGAGGTGTGGCCGGAGGATGTCCTACATCTTGGCCAGGAAGGCGAGCTGTTCACGGTCAAGGTGGAAAGCGGGCGGCAGATCATGGCCCGGACCCTGATCATTGCCACCGGCACCTCGCGTAAAAAGCTTAAGGTGCCGGGCGAAAAGGAGCTGCTGGGACGTGGGGTCAGTTACTGTGTGGATTGTGACGCCAACTTTTATCGCAATGCCAGGGTGGCGGTGGTGGGCAATGAATCCGCCGCAGTGGACGGAGCCCTGACCCTTACCAAGTATGCCTCCGAGGTTCATCTGGTCTGCAAGGAACCGGCGGTCACAAAAGAGCTTGGCGAAAAGTTGGCCGCCAGTTCTGTTGTGGTGCATCAGGGGGTATGGGTCAAAGAGATTACCGGCGATAAGGCGGTGAGTGGCCTTCTTCTGGACAGCGGGGACACCCTTGTTGTGGACGGGGTTTTTGTCGAACTCGGGGCCAAAGGGGCCATGGAGCTTGCCACTAGCATCGGCGTCATGCTCGATACGGAAACCTTCTCCTATATTGAGACCAACAAGAAGCAGGAAGCCAACATCCCTGGCATTTACGCGGCGGGCGACATCGCCGGGCCTCCCTGGCAGATGGCTAAGGCGGTGGGCGAAGGATGCGTGGCCGGCTGGGAGGCCGCCAATTATGCCAACCGGCTCAAACGCGTGGCGGAAAGCGCCTAGCGTGCCGGATTTTTTACCGATGGATTCCCCCGAGCAATACATGGCAGTCGCCCTTGCCGAGGCAAGGCTTGCGGCGGCGCGGGGCGAGGTGCCCATCGGCGCGGTGTTGGTGGACAGCGCCGGACAGATCATTGCTCAAAACGGCAACCGCACCATCGAACTGTGCGACCCCGGAGCGCACGCGGAAATGCTGGTGTTGCGGCAGGCGGGTCAGTTGCAGGGGAATTACCGATTGCCCGGCACCACCCTCTATGTTACCCTTGAACCCTGCGTGATGTGTGCTGGCGCCTTGGTGCATGCCAGAGTGGGCCGTCTGGTTTATGGGGCTGTCGACCCCAAGGCCGGCGGGGTTGTCTCTCTTTTTCAAGTCGGTCAGGACACGCGGCTTAATCATTTACTGGCGGTGGAAGGCGGCCTGTTGGCAACGGAATGTGCCACCCTGCTACGGGATTTTTTCCGGGAGAGAAGGGGCGGGGCAAGGTGAAAAAGGTAAAAGGTGGTGCGGCTTCCGCCGCGAGGCTGTGCGTGAAACGGAGAGGTGCCAGAGTGGCCGAACGGGAGCGACTCGAAATCGCTTGACCTGGGAGACTAGGTCCGTGGGTTCGAATCCCACCCTCTCCGCCAGTCGTTCCCCCAATAATATACTGTGCAGGGGAAAAAAAATTTCTTATGGCCAAACGGTGTGTTTTTGGTCGGAAGAACGTGTCTGCTCGGGATGATTTCCTCTTGGGCACAGGGGTTTATGGGGAAAAAATCTTGCATTGGCAGATAAAAAGTGGAATTATTTCCTCATGTTGGTAATGCTTCAACAGCCGTCTGATGTTTTTATCCCCTCCACCCCCCTTATGCGTGCGTTGCTTGAATTCATCTGAGATGATCCCCAAAGAGCATTTCCCCCCCGAAGCCCGAGTTGCGATCCTGCTCTGTACGATGAACGGACAGACGTTTCTCAAGGAACAGCTCGATTCCATTGCTGCCCAGAGCGTTCCCAGCTGGCAGGTTTGGGCTTCAGACGATGGTTCGCAGGATGGAACGCTCGTCATCCTTAATCAGTATCGTGCCGCATGGGGGGAAGAACGGTTTTTTCTTCAGGCCGGGCCGGGCCGGGGTTTTGCCGCGAATTTTTTGTCGTTGGCATGCCGGGCAGACTTGGAGGCAGAATACTACGCCTTTGCCGATCAGGATGATATCTGGGAGGCGGACAAGCTTCGCCGAGCAGTGGCCTGGCTTATGACGGTGCCCAACACGGTGCCGGCACTTTATTGTTCACGCACCTGCCTCATTGACGAGGCTGGCCGGGAGCTCGGCTTTTCGTCGCTTTTTCGGAAGCCCCCTTCTTTTGCCAATGCCCTAGTTCAAAATATCGGTGGTGGCAACACCATGGTCTTTAACCAAGCCGCCCGTAATCTAATTTTGGCTGCGGGTAGTGAAGTAGAGATCGTCGCCCACGATTGGTGGGTCTACCTGCTTGTTACCGGCTGCGGCGGCAGGGTGTTCTATGATCCCTGTCCCAGTGTCCGTTACCGGCAGCACGGCAGCAATCTGGCGGGCGCCAACACCGCCTGGCTGGCTAGGCTGGCCCGGATTCGTCTGCTGGCCAAGGGGCGGTTTAAGGAGTGGAATGCCAGGAATCTCGAGGCGCTGCAGAGGGGGGGGCAGATGCTCACCCCGGAAAATCGGCGAATTTTGGAGAGATGGGCGAAGTTCCGGAAACAGTCGCTGCCGGCCCAGCTTCTTGGTCTCAATCGTGTTGGCTTGTACCGCCAGACTCTGTCGGGGAATCTGGGGCTGCTGGCGGCCGCTATTTTCCGACGGATGTGATCATGCTCTCGCCAGTGCTGCCTCATGTTCCCAGAAAAGAGGAAATTGCTGCATGCAACAGCCTCCTAGTCATGACCTTATTCCATAGCAAATCAGAGGCCCTTTCTTGATGCAAAATTTTCCCACATCGCCCCGGGACATGGCCGGGAGCCTTTGGTGGAACAGGAGCCTGATTAGGTTGCTGATTATCCGGGAGGTTGCGGGGCGTTACCGAGGTTCGGTTTTGGGCATCCTCTGGTCGTTTTTTAATCCGGTATTTATGCTGGCGATCTACACTTTTGTTTTCAGTGTGGTATTCAAGGCGCGCTGGGGAGGGGCCGATGAATCCAGAACAAAATTCGCTATGATCCTCTTTGCAGGCCTGCTGGTTTTTAACGTATTTGCTGAATGTGTTGGCCGGGCACCTTCCCTTATTTTGGGAAACTGTAATTATGTCAAGAAAGTAATTTTTCCTCTGGAGATACTTCCCTGGGTGATCCTTGGCACTGCACTGTTTCATTTTTTTGTCAGTTTTGGGGTGTGGGTTTTGTTCTATTTCTGGATATTTGGAATTCCTCCGCTGACCGTGTTTCTGTTTCCGCTCATTCTGATCCCTCTCATAATGTTTGTCATGGGGCTTTCTTGGTTTCTCGCTGCTCTCGGTGTATTCTTGCGTGATGTTACTCAGATTGTGGGAATTATTATCACGGTTTTTATGTTTCTAACCCCTATTTTTTACCCGTTATCGGCCATCCCAGAAGCATATAGAAAATGGTTGTATTGCAACCCGCTTACTTTTTTGGTTGAGCAGGCGCGTGGCGTGCTGATCTTTGGAGTAGGAATGGATTGGGCCGGGTTTTCTTTATTGTCAGGCATGGCCTTTGGATTAGCGTGGTTCGGGTTTGCGTGGTTTCAGAAGACGAGGAAAGGGTTTGCAGATGTGCTTTGATCAAATTCCTCCCCATTTTTTTGGAAAGTGCGGGGCATTCGTATGAAACCTGCAATTATTCTCAATAATCTGGGCAAATGCTATCAGATTTATGAAACTCCCCGAGATCGATTGCTACAGATGCTTTTTCGAGGGCGCCGACAATATTATCGCGAGTTTTGGGCATTGCATGATGTCAATCTGGAAATCATGCCCGGAGAAGTGGTGGGGATTATCGGCAGCAATGGTGCAGGGAAATCTACTCTGTTGCAACTAGTCTGCGGGACTTTGAGCCCGACAACGGGTGATATTTGGGTTGGTGGACGAGTGGCAGCGCTGCTGGAGCTTGGCGCTGGCTTCAACCCGGAGTTCAGCGGACGCGAGAACGTGTTTTTGAGTGCTGCGTTGACCGGTTTGACCAAGGATGAAATTGATTCGCGATTCGATGAAATTGTGGAATTTTCCGGAATACGTGACTTCATTGATCAACCGGTTAAAACCTATTCAAGCGGGATGTATGTGCGGCTGGCTTTTTCTGTTGCGACCAGTGTCGATCCGAATATTTTGGTGATTGACGAAGCATTGTCCGTGGGGGATGGCGGATTTGCCAAAAAATCTTTTGATCGTATCATGCAGCTCAGAGAAAAGGGGGCAACGATACTTTTTTGTTCTCACTCACTGTATCATGTCGAGGCCTTCTGTGACCGCGCTGTCTGGCTTGAAAAGGGAAATGTGCGGTTGATGGATAGAGCGGCACACGTCACAGCGGCTTATCAGGCATCGCTGGACAAAGAGGGCAGTATTGCATTGGAGCCTGCACCCCAACTTCTAAAAACAGGGGGACGCCTCCTCAAGGTATATGGGGAGGTGGATGGTGTTGTCGGGACAACATTACGCGCGATCTCTTTGAAGAGTACACTGACGGTGACCGTTGAGTTCTCCGTTGCCCCAGAACTGCCTCCGCCGAGCGTGGCGCTGGGGATTGCCAATGTAGCGGGCGTAACCATTGCCAGTGCCAGCTCAGTGAATGATGGGGTAGAAATTAACGTCGACGCGACCGGCAGGGGACAAGCAACCGTTGTCTTTCCAAATATCTCTCTCCTTAAGGGGGAGTACTATATCACCGCCTTTGTGGCTTGCGAAAAGGCCATACATGTTTACGACATGGCAGAGCGCTGTATAACCCTGCAAATATCTCAGGAGGGTCTGGCTCAAGGGGTGGTGGCGTTGCCTCATGAATGGGGGAAGGGGAAATTATGATTCGGCAGTTGAGTTTTGTGACCTGTGCTGGTAATCCGCAGGTATTAGAACGCAATCTTCTTGCCTCTCCCTGCTTAGCTGGGGGAGGATATGGCCAGACCATTTATATGGGTGCTGATTCGGCAGCTGCGGCATTTAATAGGGAAATGGCCAGACAACGACAGGCTGCATGGTTGGTTTGGGTACACCAGGATGTCCTTCTGCCAAAAGGATGGGACAGCCGTTTTCTTACGGCCCTTGCTGAAGCAGAACAAATTTTCCCCCGGCTGGCGGTAGTGGGGCTTTATGGTGTTGCCGGGGCAGGTAGCTCAGCTCGTCGAGCCGGTCATGTGCTGGATCGGGGAACACTGCTCAAGGGGACGATGGCGTTGCCCTGCCTGGTAGACAGTATTGATGAAATACTGTTTGCCGTGCGCACAGACAGTGGTTTGCAACTTGATCCGGCTTTGGGTTTCGATTTTTACGGTACAGATTTGGCCTTGACAGCTCAGGAGCGCGGCTTTGAGGTCGCAGTAGTGGATGCCTTTTGTGAGCATTGGTCGGCTACCCCTCAGGGGGAAATTTCTCCGGCACTGCTATCGCGTGTATTGCCTAGCGCCAAGGTTTTTGAACACAAATGGGCCCATCGATTGCCATTGGAAACCCCCTGTTTTTCGATCGGAAAGCTCGGTGATGTTGCGCTTCAGTGCAGCCAGTGGGCGAGCGCCGGTCAATGAGTTTATGTAATGGTGTGTGGGGCCGCGGGTTAACTCGTCTTCATCATGTCGATTATGCCTATTTTTTGCCCTTCTTGGCCCGGCTTCCCCTTAGAGCAGGGTATATGTTGTCCGCCTGGCGAGGTATTATCAATGGCCGTATTGGTCGTGATTGGCGCTCTGTGGCGCTGGGTACGCGGCATGTGGCCCGGCAGTCGGCAGCAGGCTATCGACTTTTGCGATCGAAGGTCTCTGATGCGGAACTGCGGGAGTTGGTGCGGGAACGCTTTCAGGTTGAGAGCCGCGAGGAATTCGAAGGACGACTGATTGTCGCTGGTCGGGTATCGGAATTGCAGCGGACCTTTGGCCCTGACACCTTTCTGTCAGCCTGTCTGCGGCGAGAAAAAGGATTACTCCTGCTTACGCCGCACTTTGACAGTTTTATGTTGGGTATCGCTTTTCTTGGCTTGGCTGGGGTGAAGATTAATGTCATGACGTCGGCAGTCACTAATGATCCGTTGGTAGATCCGGCTGTACAGGCGCATTTTTTCAAGAAATATCGGGGTATGGAACGGATGATGAACGGCGGTCGTATGCTGGATATGGAGAGCGGCCTGCGTCCTTTCTACCAGATGCTTGACCGAGGCGAGTGCCTTGTTGTCCTGGCAGATTCCCCTGCCATCGTTGGTGGAGTAACGGCCACACCATATTTCCTTGGCTGTCGGCGTCTTATGGCGGGTGGTGCGCTACGAATCGCCCAAAAAACCGGCAGCGATATAGGTACGTTTGTTTGTCATTACCTCACACCTGCAAGCTATCAGGTGAAAGGCGGTCCTATTGTTGCCGCTCGCGATCCACAGGCGCTGGATGCCACGTACCGTTTTTTGTCTGAAGAGATCAAGGCGACACCGGGGAAATGGTGGGCTTCCGATCTGCTGCCCCTTATGTCGCCTGTCGTTCAAAGAGATTGAGCTAAAGCTGAAGTGGTCAAGTAAAAATAGACAGTTTGCTAAGCTGTTTTTCCTCAAATTCCCCCTTGGGCTAACATAGCCCAAATACGAATGACGCCTTCTGCTGTTATAAAACATTTCAAGGTAGTCAACGATGATATCCTGTCTGCCTTATCGCGACTCTGATAGTTTGTGGAAAATACCCGTGTGGTTTTCAACCTGCCAAAAAAGCTTTCAGAGGGAGGGCTGTTTTGGATAATAAGCAAGTGACCTAAATGAACTTGTAAAAGAGTAGCGCGCTGATATTGCGATAAATATCAATATGTGCAGCCGCTTCAATCTTTGCCAAACAAGAAGGGTAGGATAAATGCGGAGCAAATAATCTGCTTTTGTAATAGACCCCACCAAATAAAAAAACCCCATGATATCAAACAGATGAGATCATGGGGTGAGCTTCTAATTGGTGGCGATGCAGGGACTTGAACCCCGGACACTACGGATATGAGCCGTATGCTCTAACCAGCTGAGCTACATCGCCGAGAAAAGGAAAGTCCTTATATCCAAAATTTTGCGGCAATTGTCAACCACAAAAAAAGTTCTCTGTAAGTCGCAAGCGAGAAGCGGTGTTGCGCCTGCTACATGGCGAGTCGTCGAAGCCCTGTCCTTGAGAGTTGGGAATCGAGAGTTATCGCCTGGAAAAGTAGCGGGAGAAAGCCCTATCCGGCAGCGATGCCTTACTTAAAAATCAAACAGCTCGCCCAGCAAGCCCTTGTGTTTTTTCTTTTTATGATCGTCGTGACCATGGTGATCCTGGAAGGACTGCCGAGCCCCGTGCTCTTCCTGGCGTGGGGGGTGGGCCTGGATGCCTGAGCGCTCGATAATCTTATCCAACTCCCCACGATCCAGCCACACCCCGCGACATTCCGGGCAATAATCGATCTCCACTCCCTGACGTTCAGCCATAACCAAATTTACCGTGGTGCATACCGGACATTTCATTTTCTGTCTCCGTGGGGTTATTTTTTTTCGTCTTCTTCGTTATTCGTCTCTTTGCTTGACGGACCATTTTCCTTTTTGTCCTGATCCCCACCACCATTGACGGCCTTAGTGATCTCGGCAACAACGTCCTTTTTCGCTTTTTCCGCCGCCTGGGTTGCCAGATCCTTAACCTGATCGCAACCGCTCAGGCCCATGGCCATCAAAAGCAGCAGGACGGTGATTGTTTGGACATACTTCATTGTTGAACTCCTTTTTTGGGTTTTGCGTAATAAGCCATCAGACACGAGCCTTTCCCTTTTTGTTCCACAAGCTTTTTTCGATTTCGACAATCACAAAGACCACCACCCCCGCCACCATAGTCCGGCCCCAGACGGCAAGAGTAACCGGTGCGCTCTGGAACAACCGGTTCATTACCGGCAGATAGGTGTAGGCAACCTGGAGCAGGAACATGGAAACCACGCCGCCAAGCACCCAGAGGTTTGAGAAAAATCCGAGTTGAAAAACGGATTTTTCCAGGGAGCGGCAGTTGAACAGGTAGAAGAGCTCAACCATGACAAAGGCATTGACTGCGGCGGTACGCGCCTCGGCAAGGGTGGCGCCGTCGGAGAGTTCCCAGGCAAAAAGCCAGAAGGCGGTGCCCAGCATCAGGAAGCTCACTAGGGTAATACGGAAGATCACGCTGTGGTTCAGGATCGGCGCGTTTGGCCTCCTGGGAGGACGCAGCATGATGCCCACCTCTTTGGGTTCAAAGGCCAGGGCCAGACCGAGAATCCCGGCGGTGGTCATGTTTATCCAGAGGATCTGCACGGGCAGGATTGGCAGGGTGACGCCGAGAAAGATGGCCGTCAAGATGACCAGCCCTTCGCCGAGGTTGGTGGGCAGGGCCCAGGCAATGAACTTGACAAGGTTGTCAAACACCCCCCGGCCCTCTTCCACTGCCGCCTCAATGGAGCTGAAATTGTCATCGGTGAGGATCATGTCCGCCGCTTCTTTGGCCACCTCGGTTCCGGTGATGCCCATGGCCACTCCAATATCCGCCCGCTTCAGGGCCGGGGCGTCGTTGACCCCGTCGCCGGTCATGGCCACCACTTGGCCCCTGGCCTGGAGCGCCTCCACCAGTCGGAGCTTCTGCTCCGGGCTCACCCTGGCAAAGACCGCAGTGTCTTCGGCCCTGGCGATGAGTTCACTGTCCGAGAGTTTTTCCAGCGCCGGGCCGGTGAGCACCGGGATAGCCTGGATAGAAATCGAGCCGCAAAGCCCGACCTTGCTGGCAATGGCTGCGGCGGTAAGGGGATGATCGCCGGTGATCATCTTGACCCGGATGCCCGCGGCCTGGCAGATCTTGACTGCGGCCACCGCTTCCGGCCGTGGTGGGTCGATCATCCCCTGCAACCCGAGAAAGATCAGGCCATCGGTCAGATCCCCATGGTGAATCTCCGAGATTTCCGACCCCATCTTCTTGCCGGCCATGGCCAATACCCGCAGCCCCTTGGCGGCCATAGCCTCCACCGCCCCCTGGATCTCGGCGGTACGCAGGGGGACCAGATTGCCCAGTGCATCAATCTGGCTTTCGCATCTGGCCAGAACAGCTTCCACCGCGCCTTTGAGATAGACCCGCCGGGTCGCCGCACCAGGTCCGGCCTCGTGCAGGCTGGCCATGTACTGGTGTTCCGATTCAAAAGGCACCGTATCCAAGCGGGGGCTTGCCGTCAGGGTTTCCGGGCCGAGGCCGCCCTTGCGGGCCGAGGTCAACAACGCCCCCTCGGTGGGGTCGCCGTGCACCTGCCAGACCCCTTCCTCTTCGACAAGTTGGCTGTCGTTACAGAGAAGTCCGGCACGCAGACATTCCAGCAACGCCGCAGATGTGCTGGCGGTGCTGTCGGAAGCCGCTTCCTGCCCATCAATCCTGCCCTGCATGGGGTTGTAACCGGTGCCGGTCACCGTATACGACAACCCGCCGGAAACGATCTCCTGCACGGTCATCTGGTTTTCGGTGAGGGTGCCGGTTTTGTCGGTGCAGATCACCGTGGTGGAGCCCAGGGTCTCCACCGCAGGCAGCTTGCGGATAATTGCCCTTTTTTTGGCCATGCGCGAAACGCCGATGGCCAGGGTGATGGTGACTGCCGCAGGCAGACCTTCGGGGATGGCACCCACAGCCAGGGCCACTGCAGCCATGAACATATCGACAAAAGTTTGACCACGGAGAAGCCCGACCACAATGGTGAGCGCGGCTAACCCCAAGATTACGTAGAGCAGGATGTTACTGAATTCGTTGATCTTGCGGGTGAGCGGGGTCTCCAGCGTCTCGGCCGTCGAGATCAGTTGGGAGATGCGCCCTACCTCGGTTGCATCTCCGGTGGCGGTGACCATGCCGGAGCCTTGTCCGTAGGTGACCAGGGTCGAGGCGTAGGCCATGTTACACCGGTCCGCCAGGGCGGTCTCGCGGCTACGCTGGCCCTGGTCCTTGGCCACTGGCGCCGATTCGCCGGTGAGGGGTGCTTCGGCGATCTGTAGGTCGCGCACCTGAAAAAGCCGCATATCAGCGGGAACCTTGTCGCCGCTTTGCAGAAAAACGATGTCGCCGACCACCAGTTCCGTGGCCGGAAGACGCCGCTTTTCTCCCTGCCGTAAGACCGTGGCCTCGGTGGTCATGGTTCGGGCCAGGGCTGCCAGGGCGTTGACCGCCTTAGCCTCCTGGAGATAGCCGATCACGGCGTTGACCAACACCACCCCGAAGATGACCCCGGAATCCACCCACTCGTGTAAGAAGGCGGTGATCACCCCCGAAGCGATAAGGATATAGATTAAGGGCTGATGGAACTGGAGCAGGAAGCGGATCAGCCTCCCTTGTCCTTTTTGGGCGGTGATGGCATTGGGACCGAACGATTCCAACCGGTGTTCGACCGCGAACCGGTCAAGCCCTTGCTCCCGGTTTGATTCCAGCAGCTCCGCCACCTCGTCAATTGGCAGGTGGTGCCAGTGCCTGGCGATCAAGTTCACATCTTCCATGGGTGCCTCCTCTGTAGTGCTGCGGTTCGACCTGATGTCTCGGCCACCGACCTGATTCACTTCTATCCAAAAAAGATACCGTAGGAATATAGTTTGAACAATTAGAAAATACGATTAAAATAGTTCGAAATAAACGAAATGGAGACTGGATATGGAATGGCTCAACTACCACCATCTTTTCTACTTCTGGACCGTGATGCGCGAAGGCAGCCTGACTGCGGCCAGCGTCCGGCTCAGTCTGGCCCCCTCCACGGTCAGCGCCCAGCTGAGCCGGCTGGAAGAGACCCTGGGCGGCAAACTTTTCCAACGGGCGGGCCGCAACCTGGAGCCCACCGACCTGGGTCGCTTGGTGTTCCGCTATGCCGACGAGATATTCTCCCTGGGGAGGGAGATGATGGACACCATCCGGGGCAGGCCGGTGGCAGGCCCCTTGTCCCTCAAGGTGGGGGTGGTGGACGTGCTGCCGAAACTCATTGTCCGCAGGCTGTTGGAACCGGCCCTACAGCTGCCGGACCGGGTGAAGCTGGTGTGTCTTGAAGACAAGGAGGATGCCTTGCTGGCCGAATTGGCCATGCACAGCCTGGATGTGGTGCTGAGTGATGCACCATTGCGGGCGGGGTTGAGCGTCAAGGCATACAGCCATCTGCTCGGCGAGTGCGGCATCACCTGTTTTGCGGTGGAGAAGCTGGCCGGAGCACTGCGGGAGAAATTTCCCCAATCACTCCACGAAGCGCCCATGCTGCTGCCCATGGAGATGACCGCGCTCAGAGGCGGGCTGGAACGGTGGTTTGCCACTCTCGGCATCCGACCGGCCATTGCCGGTGAATTCGACGACAGCGCCCTGCTCAATGTTTTCGGCCAAGAAGGTGACGGCGTCTTTGTGGCGCCCACGGTCATTGAACCCGAGGTGCTGCGCCAGCATAAGGTCCAAGTCGTTGGCCGGACCCAGGCGGTGAAGGAGCGCTACTACGCCATCTCGGTGGAGCGGATCATCAAGCATCCGGCCGTGGCCGCCATCTTGGAAACAGCCCGGCACAACCTCTTCATCATGAAGTAAGCAGCTCCCCGAATTGGGCCAGACTCTTGCTGCGCTTGAGCTGCCTGGCCAGAGGCGCCACTTCGGGATCGTGGATATGACAGAGCACCTCCTTCATCTTGCAGAGGATCTGGTGCTCGCCGCAGAAAAGGGCTTGATAGCGGATTAAAAGCTCCCGGAGATATTCGCGCAGCTCGGCAATCTTGGCGGTAGGAGCCGATTCGCCGGGACACCTGTCCCGCAACCGCTCAAACAACAGGGGGTCGGCGATGGCGCCCCTGCCCAGCATCAGCCCGGCCGCGCCGGTTTCGGTCAGAACCCGTTGGCCAAGGGCTTTGCTGAAGATATCACCGTTGGCAATGACCGGCAGGGAGGTTTGCCGCACTACTTCAGCGGTGATCCCGTGATCCGCAGGACCGGTATACAGCTGCTTCACGGTGCGCGGGTGGACCACAAGAAAATCGATGCCGCTGTCGGCAAAAAGGGTCAGCAGAGAAAAAATCTGGGCCGGATCATCAAAGCCAGAACGCACCTTGACGGAAAAACTGCCCAAAATTTCTCGGCGTAGGCGTTCGAGCATCCGCGCCAGGGCCATCGGCTCGCGCAGCAGGGCGCCGCCCGCAGTCTGGCTGGTCATCCGGCCATAGGGGCAGCCGAGGTTGATATTGAGATGTGCGGCCCCCAGCTCCTGCACGGTGTTGGCCGCAGCCAGCAACGCCTCGGTGTCGGTGCCGATGAGCTGTACCACCAGCGGTACTCCGCCCACCGTGCTGACCACTTCTTGCCGGTCGTTTTCGGTTATATTCTTTTTGGTGCTCGCCTTCACCCGGACAAATTCGGTAAAAACCACATCGGGCCGGACCCGCTCGATGAATAGGCCACGCAAGGCCCGGTTGGTAAGGCCCTGCATCGGAGCCAGCATCAGGGGCAGGCTTTTCGACGTCCATGGCAGTTTGGCGTTATGGTGTTTCTCATGCATCAGCGGTGACCCCACAGTGTAAAAATCCACGAATGAATGTCAGTGCATACCCTGCGTGGGTCTGGCCGTCAAGGCGTGCAGAGCGTTTTACGTCCACCGGGCTTGCGAAAACGTGGTGCTTCCACTGGTTGCTCGGTTATTTGAAATGGGATGATGCCGAAGGCCGTGGCAGAGATTGCGGGGACAGAAGAAAAACAATTCTCTTGACCGACCACGGGCAGAATGCTAATAAAGCAGCTTCTCTATTATTGTCCGTCGGGGCGTAGCGCAGTCTGGTTAGCGCGCCTGCCTTGGGAGCAGGAGGCCGGAGGTTCGAATCCTCTCGCCCCGACCAGCAAATTCAAGGGGTTACGGTATTTCCGTAACCCCTTTTTTGCGTCAAAATTTGGCGGGGGACAAAATCGACGCCACTTGGGAATAAAACCGCTTTGAAAGAAAGCGGCCACCCGTATTTTTTGATTCCCATTTTTATGGGGTCGGAAGACTCCCACACCTAAATTTTCAGAATGGACTTTCCCCCAAAGCTAAGTGGGCCCTCTGGGGAGGGTCAGATCTCAAGGAATTGAGAGAGTTACGCCGTCTGGGGCGGTAGCCTGTAATGGCCTGAATTGTAATGTTCCTGTCACTGTGGCCGTGTTGTTTCCTCGCTGAATTGGCCAACCTATCAACCGTTCCGTAAACTTCACCGATGAGAAGCTTAATGTCCCCTTACTGTAGGTGATACCCAAACTTTCACAGGTTGGGGTGTCTGGGAAGTTTTTATAAATTCCGGAGAGGATACAAATATTCCCCGACCCCGGCGGGTCTCCTGGAGTTAGTATGACGTTCTGATCCATATCCAAAGCGCGGTAGGGATTCTCCTCAGGGGAGAAGGATGTATAAAGGTATATTTTTAGTAACCCCGCTCCCTCTGGTTCAGCGATGAAGTACTCTGCTGTAATACCCGCGCTTCGGTTATAGGCATTTGCCGGGACAACTGCGTCCAGCTCTACGTATCGAGAGGAAGCTTCCCCCCTGTCTATTTCGAGGAAGTTGACAGTCGTTGCCTCAACATAGCGGACAACGTGCGGTAGGTGATCGTCTGCTCTCGCCGTTCTGAACGGGCTCGCGAAGGTCAGAGTTCCGGCAAGTCTTGCTGTATACCCCAAATCCGTCTTTATTTTTGCTATTTGTGCCGCTGTTTCGGCTTGTAATTCTGCCTGTCTTGCCAGAGTCGCTTCCCAGTCATGGATTTCGTTCGCATAGGCCGAGACATTGCCTGCAGCCGTTACGGCACCATTGGTGATTGGACCCAGAATAAAAAGATCGTGAGTATAGCTATCAATGACTAAATAATTTCCAGTAACCGGATAGTAACGATAGTGGTATCTATTGATCAAACCCAAGGTCAAGGTTCCTGGGGAAGAAAAAATGCTTGGATATGAGGCTTCTGCCCAACCGAACACCTGATTGTCCGAAAAAGCAAAGGCCGACGATGAAAATATGGCTGCGAAGAGTATGGCCAGCAACAGCCGGGCGAATAACTTTTTGGGCGCTTGCACAAAATTTACGGGAAACTTACGGCTCGCGCAGACGGCCAATCGGTGGTCCGGGGAGTGAGCCGCTCCTTCGATGTGGGGGACAAGATCAAGGTCAAATTTCACAGATTTCTCCTATGTTAAAGTAACGTTACAGCCGAAGATATGTGGCTGAGCGGTTTTTTGTCGCAAGCGAGGGAAATATCCCCAGAGATAACGGAGTGGCTGTGGCCCTGAGCGTCCCGAAGATGGAGAAGGCCATCTTCGTCTGGGCCAAGGGAGATGCCGGTGATAATTTGGCCTTGTGTATTAACCCAGGAGACTTGCAGCCCGACGTGGATATCCCGTTGTCGGTATTCGGTCAGGATACCGGGGAAATCCGCCTGTTCCAGCCTGGCTACCACGAGATCCAGTTCGGCGAGAATGGCTGCAAGGAGGGGGCCTCGTTCGTAGGGGCAGCCGGTTTCCACCAGTAGCGAGGTGGCCTTGGCCTGGAAGTCGCCCCCGAAGGCCTCCGCCGGGGTGTTCACGTTGAGGCCGATGCCAATCACCACCGCAGTCTGCCCGGGGCCTGCCACGGCCTGGGTTTCGGTGAGGATGCCGCCGCATTTTTTGCCGTGCAGAAAAAGATCGTTCGGCCATTTCAGACCAGGCTGGCAATGGGTGTGGGTTTCCAGAGCTTTGCACAGGGCAAGGCCTGCGGCCAGGGTGAGCTTGGGGAAGTCTGCTGGGGCAAGATGCGGGCGAAGGATCAGCGAAAAATAAAGGCCAGTGCCGGAAGGAGAAAGCCAGGTTCTGCCGGCAAGACGACCCCGACCTGCGCTCTGGCTGTCGGCCACGACCAAGGTGCCGCCTGCTGCTCCGGTGTTACTCAGGGCCAGGGCGAGATCGTTGGTTGAGCCGGTGTTGGTGAAAAAGTGGACCGGGCGTCGGACAAGCTCGCCGGTAAGGATCATGGTTTGCCACAGATCGTCAGACATAGGGTGTCCGGAGGGCTTCTCTTTCGGTTTTTTCAGGTTGTGCCGCGCAAAAGCTGCTGATCCTCTTGCATCCTCATCTGCCTCTGAAACGCAGAAGGCAGGCCGAGGATACTTCTATCCCTTAGCCGGAAGAAATCAGACTATAAAGCAAGATTCCGTTCAACGCCGCAATAAACACGGCAATCCCCCACAGCAGCCATTTTTCCATGCCCGTGTTTCGGTGGATGCCCATGACCCTTTTGGACGAGGTGAGAATGATGAGCCCCAAAACCGTCCAGGGTAGCTGAATACTGAGGGCCACCTGGCTCCAGATCAGGCCTTGGAAGGGATTGGACAGGAAAAGAATTGCCAGGGCCGCAAGGCCGATGGAGAGTACTATCCCCAACCGGGAGTGACTGTCGGCGACATCCAGGGGTTCGCCGAAATATCCGGCAAAGATGCTGCCCCCCGCCAGAGCGGAGGAGATGGAGGATGAGAACCCGGCGAAGAGTAAGGCGGTGGCAAAAACCAGGGCTGCACTGTTGCCGAGCAGCGGTTTTAAGGTTTTTTCCGCCTGGGCAAGCTCAGTGACCACGGTGTGGTCGGAGAAGAAGACCGCCGCAGCCATGATGACCATGGCGCTGTTGATCGCCCAGCCTGCGAGCATCGCCGCGATGGTGTCGATATATTCATAGCGCAGGTGCTTTTTGATGCTTTCGGCATCGCCCAGATGCAGCTGGCGGCTTTGGATGATTTCCGAATGTAGAAAAATGTTGTGCGGCATGACCACCGCTCCGATCACGGCCATGATGATCATGATCGAGCCAGGGGGGACGGTGGGGACAAAAAGGCTTCGGGCCGTGGTCGGCCAGTTGACATCGGCAAGGAAGATCTCATAGATGAAGGAGAGGCCGATGAGCGAGACAAAGCCGATGATATAGCGCTCAATGGCGCGGTAGCCTTTGCTGAGAACCACTGCCACCACGACAATGGCGGTCAGGATTGTCCCCAGGGGAACAGGGATTTCGAAAAGCATATTGAGCCCGATGGCGGCGCCCAACAGCTCCGCCAGGGAGGTGGAAATGGAGGCCAGCATCGCGCTGCCGAGCAGGAATGCGCTCCAGCGTTTGCCGCTGAATTTGGCCACGGCCTCCGAGAGGCACAACCCCGTGACAATCCCGAGATGCGCCGCGTTGTGTTGCACCAGAATAAGAATGAGGGTCGAGAGGGTTATCACCCAGAGCAGGCTGTAGCCGAACTGAGAGCCAGCCGCGACGTTGGTGGCCCAGTTCCCCGGATCGATGAAGCCAACGGTGACGATGAATCCCGGGCCGATGTACTTGAGGATTTCAAGGCCGCCGAGTTTGGGTCGGTGCCCGGAAAAGAATCTGTGAAGAAAGGAGCTCATCAGCCGCATACCGTCACCGTTGCACTGTTTGGATGCCTGTGTCTGGCCGAGGTCAGCCGCCCTGTCTGTTCAGCTTGCTGTGGTGGATTGAGTATGAAAAATAGACCACTACTCCAATTACCAGCCAGACGGCGAAGCGAAGCCAAGTAACCCAGGGGAGAAACGCCATGAGCGCTGAACAGGAAAAGGCGCCGAGCAGCGGGAACACCGGATTGAGGGGGTTTTTGAAGGGCCGGTGCAGGTGCGGTTGCCTGATGCGCAGGACGATCACTCCCAGGCAGACCAGGACAAAGGCGGCCAGGGTGCCGATGTTGACCAGTTCGGCCAGTTCGCCCAAGGGGATGAATCCGGCGATCGCCGAAATCAGCAGGCCGCAGAGACCGATGACCCGCACCGGGGTCTTGGTTTTGGGATGAATCTCCGCGAAGAACGGCGACAACAGGCCGTCTCGGGACATGGCGAAGAACACCCTGGTCAGCCCGTAATAAAGGACGAGCATCACCGTGGTTAAGCCGGCGATGACCCCGGTGGCCACCAGGGCCGAGGCCCAGTTGACTCCGAGCAGTTGGAGGGAGTGGGCCACGGGGGAGGGCACGTTCAGCTGGGTGTAGGGCACAATTCCGGTGAGCAGGCCGGCGACTACGATGTAGATGGCGGTGCAGAAGACCAGGGAAAAGAGGATGCCGAAGGGCACGTCGCGTTGTGGGTTTTTTGCCTCCTCGGCGGCGGTGGAAACCGCGTCAAAGCCCACATAGGCGAAGAAAACCATGGCCGCGCCGGCCAGCACCCCGACCGGTTTGCCGTCCGGGCTCTGGCCACTCCAGCCAAAGGGCATGAACGGGCTCCAGTTTTCCGGGTTGACGTGGAATACCGCCACGCCGATGAACACCGAAATGGTCAGCAGCTTGACAAAGACCATGACCATGTTGGTGCGGGCGCTCTCCCGCATGCCCAGCATCAGCAGGACCATGAGGATCAGGACGATGCCCGCGGCAGGTAGGTTGATGATCCCGCCCACGGAGGGGGCCTTGGTCAGGGAATCCGGCAGGGCCAGGCCCACGGCGGTGAGGGCGTTGTTGAAATACCCGGCCCAGCCCGTGGCCACGGCGGCGGTGGCCACCCCGTATTCCAGAATCAGATCCCAGCCGATGATCCAGGCGATCAGCTCGCCGAAGGCCACGTAACTGTAACCGTAGGCGCTGCCGCAACCGCCCACCGCAGAGGCGAGTTCGGCATAGGCCAAGGCCGCGAAGGCGCAGGCGATTCCGGCGATGACAAAGGAGAGCACCACGGCAGGCCCGGCCTGGGTGGCGGCGGCGATGCCGGTGAGCACGAAGATACCGGTACCGATGATCGCCCCGATCCCCAACAGGGTGAGATCAAAGGCGGTGAGGCATTTGTGGAGGCCGGTATGCTCTAAATCGTCCGGGGTGGTGGTCTTGGTGCGGAAAATTTTCATGGCTTTCCTTTCGTGCCTGGATTGCGTTGCCTGGCCGCAGGTTGGAGGTGTCGAAGTGGGGGGGAGGGGAATCACCAGCCCCAGAGCGTGTCGCGTCGGACCCAGCCGGTGAGACCGGATTCATGCTTCACCTGGACCCATTCCTTTTTGTGTGTGATGGTCCGCAGAACCACGCCCCGGTTGGCGTTTCCCACGACGCGTTGGCTTTCTCCGGGGCCATTGCGGATAATGGCCTTTTTGTCTTCGACAATCATGTAGGGCATTTTGCCCACCTGTTTTGCGTTGACCCATCCCCCGTCATTTTCGAAATCAGTCACCTTGAGCCAGCTGCCCTGGCGGCTGATTACCTTTAGGGGGTAGCCCACGCCCAATTCAAATTTGGTCGGGTATTTTTCTCCGGGTCCGGTATGCATCTTTGCCTTGGCGCGGCTGATGCTCACCATTTCTGCGTGGGCCGCCGAGGCGAAAACGAGCAGGAAAACGAGTCCGAGGCAGAGTCGGCGGATCATGGGAAAACCTCCAGGTGCTAGGTGATATATTATGGTTTACTGGCTGGGGTCAGGCCCCGGTCGGGAACGGCCAAAGGAATGCCGCCTATTTCCAGGGAGATGGCGTCGAACTTGCAAGCCTTGTTCATGCAGGCCAGGCAGGTGATGCACTCCGGGTCATCCGGTGATTCATTGAATTTGACCCCCATGGGGCAGACATGGTGGCAGGCCTTGCAGTTGGTGCATCGGGCTTCATCAAGGTGCAGCTTGATCAGGCGGACCTTGCTGAACAATGCATAAAAAGCGCCCAAGGGACAGGCGGTTCGGCAGAAGGGCCTGCTTGAAAAAATGGCCCAGCCCAAAAAGAGGATCAGGATCACGAATTTGTTCAAGAACAGTAGGCCGATGGTGTTGCGGAGGTTGGGCTGGAGAAAAAGCATGGGCAGCCCTGCTTCCAGGGTTCCGGCCGGGCAGACGAACTTGCAGAACCAGGGGTGGCCGGTGCCGAACTCATCAACCAACACCAGCGGCAGGACAACGACAAAGAGGATCAGGAACATGTATTTGCCGTAGGAGAGCAGGCGCGGAATCCCGAATTTTCGGGTGGGAATTTTGTGCAGGAGTTCCTGGATAAAGCCGAAGGGGCAGGCCCAGCCGCAGATCAGCCGGCCGAAAAGCCCGCCGAGCACGCCCATGCTGCCGACTACCGAAAGACCGAAATAATGCTGGCCGTTTTCCAGGGCGAAGCGCAACCCGCCCAGCAGTTGCTGGATCGAACCCAAGGGGCAGTAGGTGGTTGAGGCCGGGCAGGAGTAGCAGTTGAGGCCGGGGGCGCAGATCACCTTGAGCGGCCCCTGATAGATGGTTTTGGTAAAGGGGAAGGCCCAGGAGCTGTTGGTGAGAACGCCGATGATCACCTGGACCCATTTGCGAACGAATTCCATCTCAGCCTATTCCTATACAGCTCAGGCAAACCTGCATCGCCTGTTCCAGAACCCTGGCCGGTTCGCCGGTGGCGACGCCGATCAGCCAGAGGAGAAGAAAGGCGGGGATCACCACAAAGGGGGCCTTGCGGATGGGTCTTTTTTTGCGCAGATCGTGGCTGGTCTGGTTCATGGTCGTGTCATTCCGGATGAGTGCAGGCGAGATGGGCCTGGACTGCGGCGGTTTTGTCGCCCAACTTCACCTCTTTGTCGCGCCGTTCATCAAGCACCATCTGGGTCACGACCCGCTGCACCCCGTGGGCAAAGGGCAGCCCATGCAGCCGGGCGGCCAGGGCCAGAAGCGCCTGGGGCTCACCTTCGATGATCGTCCCCATGTCGGTCAGGGTATGAGGGACGCCTTCCCTCTGCAACGTCTGCTCTATATCGGCCACGTATCGACCCAGGTTGGGGTTTTTTGTGCCCAGGGGGATGATGGTAAGCTGCATGATCGCCATGGTTTGTTCCGTAACAGGGGTTGCAATCCTAAAAAATAATGCTTCGCGGCAATGGGCGCCCAGTGAAAATGAGTTACTCGTGCTTTTTGTCCTGGAAGCTCTCTATCTGCGCAGCAAGTTCCTCGTCCAGCGCGTCCGGGTTTTCGGAATTGTAGTAGAGGATATTTTTCAGATGGAAAAAGCTGTCCAAATCCATCTCGTAAAAGTGCAGGGCCAGCCCATGCTCTTCCACCCGGACCACGGTGCCTTTCATTTTCAGGCTCAGATGGCTGGTTGAGCCCACCAGTCTCAAGGTGACCAGGCAGTTTTCCCCGATCTTGTGTCCGGTAACGCCAAGCACGGAGACCCCCTTGAGGCTCAGGTCCTCGGTTTCGCACTCCGCATGGCTTCGATCCGGAAAGTCCAGGCTGATGATAACCTGAAACGGCACTCTGCTGTTTTTGCGCTTGTTTTCCATGGTTAAATCCTCTTGTCCAGTGGCGTGGGTTGCCTGCTCTACGCAGCGATCCTATTCCGGCATGAAGAGAAAACCTTCCCGTTCGAGCAGCTGGCTGATGTTCAGTAGCTGTAGTTCCTGGTCTTCCCCGAGTCGGGCCGGGCCGACAATGTCGCCATTTTTTGCCCGAGTCAGGGAGAGTAACGGGGCCGCTTCCTGCTCCAGGCCACGGCAGAGAATCACCCCGTGCCAGTTTCCATTGCTGACCACCACCAGCATGGTGGCCTCTTCGTCGGGGATGTCCGTGAGGCCAATGCCCCTGGGGATCATGAGGGGAAGGATCAGTTTTTTCAGCTTGCTGTTTTTGAGCAGGGCGAGGGGGCCGTGCATCTGGCCGGACAGGCGGCGAAACCAGCCCCCCAGATCCTTCAAGGGGATCTGGCTGCTGTGGATATATTTTTTTCTCTTTTTTGGAGAGAGCGGTTTGATCAGGGCGATGTGTTCTTCGGCAATTGCCAGGGAGAGCTTGCCGATGGTGATGGGGCGAATCATGGCCCCCGGCTGGATTGGCAGGGGTTTCGCTTCCGCGGGTTTGGCCGAGGCCTGTCCGGGAGCTTTGACCGCAGGGGCTCGTTCGGTCTTGGCCTGGACCAGGCTTGGTATGGCATCGTCTAGGGAAATCGGCTCGTCCCAAGAGTCTAAGTCGGCAGACGATCCCGCTGGTCCGGGCGGGGTACCCTTTTCTGCGGCCACTTTCTCCTTGAGCTTGGTAAATTTGCCGTACACCCTTTTGAACACCTCGGCATCCCTGTCCGGGTCGAACTTGCCATCTTCATACATGTTGACCACGTGGGCCATGGTTTCCTTGAGGAAATCGACAAACTCCGGGGGAATCTGGTCTTGTCGTTTCTGGGCGTAGAGCAGAACGCTGTCCGCCATGGTCAGAATGGCCAGGGCATTTTTCCTGGTGTTGAAGCGGTTTTTCAGGCAGGTAAATGCCGCTTGTAGGGGTTCGATTTTTCTTGGCGACAGGCTCCAATCCTGGGAAAGGATCTCTGTTTTTAGTTTCTGAATGGATTCATCAAGGGAAAGAATCACCGGCAATACTCCACAGCCATTGGCTTTATAAAGGGAACTGTTCAGCAGCACCACATCTGCGTTGTCAATCACCCTGCTCATGTGCGAAAGCACACGTTGCAGGCCTCTTCCTAGCATCTGCGGCAGCAGTGAAGCGGCGCTGCTGAACAGTTCCAAAAGAGACAAGAACCCGCGCAGACTGTGAGGCGCTGGTCTTGCTCGTGCAATTTTTTCATCCCAGTCAGGGGTGATGATCTTTTCAGGTCAAGTTGGGCCAATGGCCTATTGTGACTGGAAATTTTGTAGAGTACTATAGCAGAAATTTTTGCGGTTTGGCAACAGGCAGTTCCGTGACGGCTCCTAAAAAATCCCCCGATGCTTGGGCAAGGAAACATGACGCATGGTTGAGAATATGCTTTCTATTTTTGTCACCCTGTTCGGGGCTCTGGTCGGCAGCTTTCTCAACGTGGTCATTGTGCGGCTGCCTGAGGAAAGCGCCTCCGTTGTTTTTCCGGCCTCCCATTGTCCGGCCTGCAAAAAGACCATCGCCTGGTACGACAACATTCCCCTGCTCAGCTTCCTCTTGCTGCGCGGCAGGTGTCGGCAGTGCCAAGCGCGGATTTCCTGGCGTTATCCCCTGGTCGAGGTGGCCATGGCGCTCATGGCCCTGGCCCTGTATCAGCATTTTGGCCTTACCCTGCTATTGCCCATATATTTTGTCTTTTGCGCGGCCCTCATTGCGGTCATCTTCATAGACCTTCAGCACCAGATCATTCCCGACGTGATCAGCCTGCCCGGCATCGTCCTCGGGTTTGCCCTCTCCTTTGTCAACCCCTTCGTCACCTGGCAGGACGCCGGGTTGGGGATTCTCTTCGGGGGGGGGAGTTTTTATCTGGTGGCCCTGGGCTATTACCTGCTCACCAAGCGGGAAGGCATGGGCGGCGGCGACATCAAACTGTTGGCCATGATCGGCGCTTTCCTGGGCTGGCAGTCTCTGCCCTTTGTGGTGTTCGGCAGCTCGGTGATGGGGGTGGTGGCGGGCATCTGGGCCATGGTCGAACAGCGCAAGGGCGGCAAAACCGTCATCCCCTACGGGCCATTC
>JBAZCG010000038.1:0-28407 GCA_041671085.1 Desulfurivibrionaceae bacterium
AGGACAAAGGAGCGGAGTCTGGGCAGAATCATCTTCCAGTTGCGGAACGGATGGCTGACCTCATACAGCAGGGTCTCGATGGTTTTGCTTATCCCACGGTAGCTGTTGACGATCTCAAGGAGTGGGAGCAGCGCATCATCAATGGTTACCGAATCGACGGCGGTTTCAAGGAGATTGGCCTTGAGCGCGTCTGATTCCAGTTCCGGCGGAGTGTGGTCTGTGGTCATTGGAAATCCTTGAGGGACTCAGTAAGAAGGCAGATACGGGTCTGCAAGCTTAAACATGAAAGGTAGATTCATTTCAAAATGCACCGCCTGAGCCAAGAGTAGGACATGACAGGATTTCTGGTATGTTGAGAAGCACGACCAGCTCACACCCGGAAGGAGGCCTACCATGTCCCATACACATCTTAGCCGACAGGAACGATATGTCATCAGTCATTTGAGTGTTGCCGGATTTAGTCGGCGAGAAATCGCTCGACGGATAAATCGACACCACACCACCGTCAGTCGTGAATTGAGGCGTAACGGGCCTCAGCAACTTGCGCCGTCGGAGAAAGAGACGTCGAAGGCAGAAACGTTATGGCTCAGGACGTCGTTTTTTCTCCTGTCGCAAAAGCATCACTGAGCGCCCAGAAATTGTCGAAGATCGAGAACGGTTTGGGGACAGGGACAGGGAGGGTGATACTGTTGAGGGAAAAAGGAGCTCGGGCTATATCGCAACTATTGTCGAGCGCAAAAGTCGTTACCTTTTGGCCTCCAAGATGGAAGTGCCTCGACTATCGGACACCGCATGAAGTATTCTGGCTGACGGCTCGTGGTGCACTTGCAATTTGAATTCACCCTGGGCGCCCGTTTTTTTCAACAGTGGCCTTCCGGTAAGCTCTCTTGGTCATGGCATTCCCGTAGGCATTCGTGTATCTTCACTCCCATGCTTCTTATCCATCCCCCAGCGGCCAAAGCCTGTGAACCCCCGGCCGGCATTGCCCGCCTGGCCGGGACCCTCCGTGGTCATGGCCTGCCCTGCACCCTGGTGGACGCCAATTTGGAAGGCCAGATGTTCCTGCTCGCCGCCCCGACCCTCGGCACGGATACCTGGAGTCTCCGCGCGGGCAGGAATCTCACCGACAATTTGGCGGCCTTGCGCAGCCCGGAGTTGTACCAGAATCCTTCCCGCTACCGGCGGGCGGTGGCCGATGTCAACCGGGTTCTGGAGCAGACCGGCAAGCATCATCATCTGGCCCTCAGTCTTGCCAACTATCAGGAGCAGGGGGCCTCGCCCTTGAGCAGCTTCGACCTTATCCTGGCAGCCGAAAACCCCGAGACAAATATTTTCTTCCCCTACTTCGCGGCCCGGCTTCCCGGCCTTATCGAAAAGACCCGGCCTGCCCTGATCGGCATCTCCTTAAACTACCTGAGCCAGGCCGCCACCACCTTTGCCATGGTCGGCTTTCTCAAGAACCGCTATCCGGGTTTGCCGATCGTGCTGGGGGGGGGACTGGTCACCTCCTGGCTGCGCAATCCTGTCTGGAATAACCCCTTTGCCGGGTTGATCGACCATTGCCTTGCCGGGCCGGGAGAAGAAGCGCTGGTCCGCCTCCTGTGCGGAGATTTTTCTCCGCGCCACCAGACCCCTTCCTATTCCGACCTGCCCCTGGCCGAGTATCTGGCCCCCGGCCTCATTCTGCCCTACGCCGCCTCTTCGGGTTGTTACTGGAACAAGTGCCTCTTTTGCCCGGAAAAGGCCGAGGGTAACCCCTACCTCCAGATTGCCCCGGATACGGTGCTGGCAGATATCGCCCGCCTCAAGGCTGCCTGCCATTCCAGTCCGCCGGCTTTGCTCCATTTCCTCGACAACGCGGTGAGCCCGGCCCTGATGCAGGCCTTGGCCGCTGAACCGCCGGGTCTGGACTGGTACGGCTTTGCCCGGATCAGCCCCCTGCTGGCAGAAGCAGATTTTTGTCGCGCCCTGCGCCGATCCGGTTGTCGGATGCTGAAACTCGGCATTGAGTCGGGCGATCAGTCCGTGCTGGATGCCATGAACAAGGGCCAGGATCTGGCCCTGATCGAAAAGGTGCTGCAAACTTTGGCCGAGGCGGGGATCGCCACCTACATCTATTTGCTTTTCGGCACCCCATCGGAATCCCTGGCTGAAGCCCGTCGAACCTTGGACTTTGTGGCCCGGTATCATTCGGCGATCACCTTTCTTAATCTGGCCGTGTTCAACATGCCCATCGGCAGCCCGGAAGCGCCTTTCGTGGCGCGGAGCGAGTTCTACGGGGGAGACCTCTCCCTGTACACCGATTTTGAGCATCCCAAAGGTTGGTCCCGCAAGGAAATCCGCAGATTTCTTGACCAAGAGTTCAAGCGTCACCCGGCCATTGCCCCTATTCTCCACCGCGACCCGCCGCTTTTCACCTCCAACCATGCCCCTTTTTTCTGCTGATTGCTGAAAGCCCCGACCCGCCACTCCTTGGCCCCATTTTTTTGTTTTGACAAAATCCCCGGCGATTATCGATAATGCCATAGTAAGATATCGGCCTTGCCAGCCCGGCTCAGCACCACTGTCGGTTCTGTTGGCAAACATCTAAAAGGGGAGGGTTCTATGTATAAAAAAATTATGGTTGGCTATGATGGAACAAAATTCAGTGATTGTGCGCTGAAGGAGGCGATGGCCCTGGCAAAGGCGTCGGCGGCGAAACTTCTGTTGGTGAGCGCCCCGGAAATCGATGTCGAATTTCAGGCCATGGCGCCGGAGGCAAATAAAATAATGGAAGAAAAGGCCCGCACCGATTTGGATCTTGCTGCGGCCAAGGTGAAAAAAGCCGGGCTCACCTGTGAGACAAAGATCGTCGTCACAACCTCCACTCAGGAAGCGCTGGTGGAAACAGCCAAAAAAAGCAAGGTCGACCTGATCGTGCTCGGCACCCACGGCCGTACCGGGCTGGTACGGCTGCTCATGGGAAGCACCACGGCGCGGGTGATCGGACATGCCCACTGCAATGTGCTGGTGGTGCGCTGCCCGTAGCACGCTCCCCTGACTGGAGGAAAGAAGCCGTTATCCCTAAGACGTGGGGGGTGACGGCTTTCGACGACAGACCGGACAGCCCTGCATGGCAAAAGGCTTTTCCAACCGACAGGCGGCAAGCAACGCCTCATCTCGAAAGATATCCAGGGTTGGGCCATCGGCCCTGACCTCCCCCTCGTGCAGGACAATGGTCCGCTCGCACAGCTCCAATACCATATCCAGATCGTGGCTGGTGAAAATACGGGTGTGATGAAAATCTTTTAACAGCGCCATGAGCTGCCGTCGGGAAAAGGGATCGAGTCCGCTGGTCGGTTCATCCATGACCAGAATATCCGGCGACATGGCCAGCACCGTGGCGATAGCCACCCGCTTCTTTTCTCCGCCCGACAACCGGTACGGCGGCTTGTCGCGTAGATGCTCCGCCCCGACCCGGCCCAAGGCCTCCTGCACCCGCTCTTCCACCTCAGCTCCGGCCAGGCCCAGATTCAATGGACCAAAGGCCACATCGTCAAAAACAGTGGGCATGAACAGCTGGTCATCCGGGTCTTGAAAAACCATGCCCACCGTGCGCCGGATTTCAGGCAGGGTGGCGGGAGTCAAGGGGAAATCGCCGATGCGGATAGTACCCTGGCTGGTTGCCAGATAGCCGTTTAAATGTAGGAGCAAAGTGGATTTCCCCGCCCCGTTGGCGCCGATGATCGCCACCGACTCGCCATGGGTGATCCGGAAGGAAACGCCCCGCAGGGCCTCGGTTCCATCCGGATACACATGACGCAGATCCTTGACCTCGACGATATGATGACTCATCCAACCACCCCTGTAATAATCGTTCCCAGAAGCAGGGAAACATTGACCAAACGGAAAAGAAAAAACAACCCTGACCAACCCGCGAGAAAAAGAAATTCCCTGACCCCAAACCGGGTTGTTCGGCGCGGGTGGAATTCCCCGCTGAATCCCCTGGCCAGCATGGCAAGATGAATCCGCTCCGCCCGCAGCCAGGTGCGCAGCAGGAGATGACTGATCAACGAGCCGTAGGAGCTTAGTCCCAACCCTTTGTTGCCAAAAGCACGGAGCTCGCGGGCCCGTGCCGTCCGGTCACCTTCCTCGGTAAGGACAAAAAGATAACGGTACAGGAAAAGAAGCTGGACGGTAAAAATCCGGGGTACGCCCAACTGGTCAAGGGCTTGGCAGATCGCGGGAAAACCGGTTATGGCGAGCAGGATGAGGGCGGCACCGACGGTGAGCGTTGCCCGGACCAGGATGGAGGCGCAGGAGATCCAGCCGCCGCTGATGCCAAGGGGGCCGAGACGGACCAGCACCGTCTGATCAAAAAAAGGGTTGAACATCCCCACCATCAAAACAAAAGGAAGGACAACCACTACCTTCCTGGCGATATGGCGAACCGACAGATTACCCAGCGCCATGATCACCGCCGGGTAGAGAAAAAAAGGAAACAGCGCGGCCAGTTCGTATTTGCCCAGAGAAACCACCGCCAGGATAAAGGCCAGAGTCACCAACACCTTGGCCCTGGCATCCAGCCGATGCACCCCCGTATTCCCGGTGGCCATCAGGTCAAGCTGCCTGAAATCCTTCATTGCTCCGCCAATGGACGCCATTCGCCTCTCCGAAAAAAAGAGGGGAAGAGGCGTTCAGCCTCCTCCCCGTGTTCACACGATTCCTATACTCCCGTGCTGCTTCAGGCTACCCGGCCCTGTTTCCTTAAGAAAATACCGCTCAGGAAAGCAATGGCCAAGGTCAATAGACCGCCGACAATTCCGGCCACGCTGGTTCCCAGAGACGATTCCTGCCCCGCCATGGTTTCCGGTTGTTGCACCGGTTTTTTGAACGTATACTCAGGCAGGAAGGCGACTGATTCTTGAAGCGCGGCCAGTTTGGCGTGCAGCCCTTCCTCCGATCCGGCAAGTTCTTCGGTGCCGGTGACCTTGGCGATGGCCCATTCCAGGCCATCTGGGTTTTTTGAGGCAAACCAGGAAACAAAGCCGCCAATCAGCAGGGCTGCCGCGAGAAAGGCTACCAGGACGTTGCGCAACGGGGTTGCGGCAAGGGGGCGATTTGTCTGGACGCTCTGGATAATTTCCGGGCGGGCCTGGTACACAAAGGAAACCACGGCACCGGTCACCAGTCCCTCCACCACGCCGATGGCCAGATGAATCGGCTGCATGAGGCTGACAAAGGTGGCGAAAGGCAGGGAGGAAATCCCCGAGGCCACGGTCTCAAGCACCACGGCGAAGGCTCCCAGCTGGAGGCCGAGGATGGCGGCAACTATGGCGGTCACGGCTATCCGGGCCTTGCTCGGAGCGTTGCCGACCAACGGTTTATAGATGAAAGGATAGGCGATAAAGGCCGGGAAAAAACCGAGGTTGAAGATATTGCAGCCCAAGGCCAGTAACCCCCCGTCGGCAAAAAACAGCGCCTGCACCACGAGCACCGAGGCAATGGTGATGAAGGCGGCAGCAGGCCCTAGCAAAACGGCGAGGAGAAGACCGCCGCCAAGATGGCCGCTGGAGCCGGTGGCCGGAATGGTGAAGTTGATCATCTGCGCGGCAAAAAGAAAAGCGCCCAGCACACCCATGAGCGGCGCCTTGCCCCCGTCCATTTCTTTGCGCAGCTTTCTGGAACAGTATATGATGACGCCGGCGGAAGCGGCCCACATGGTCCCGCCGACTGCGGGGGATAATAACGCGTCTGCCATATGCATGGTTTTTCTCCTTATATTTAAAGGGAGTTTGCGATTATCCGCTAAAATTTCCAGGTGACGCCCGCAAGCACGGTGTAGTCGGTCTCGGGATCGTTGATCCCGTATTTGATCCCGCAATCGATATCAAGCTCCTCTGACAGGGCATAGACTAGGCCGACCAGGAAGAAGGCGGGATCGGTGCTGGCGAGTTTGGCCGGGTTGCTCTCAATGCCTAGGTTTGCAACCGCGGTGAGGTCTTCCGTCAAGGCAAGAGTGGAGGCGATGGAGGCATGCCAGATATCTTTTTCATCATCCTGGGTGTTCTCGTTTCGGATATAGCCGAGGTTCAAATGGAAGGCCCACGGGTCCATTTCCTGTGAGGCGATGAAAAAGAGGCTGTAGGCTGCCTTGCCTGCGCCCAAGCCGTTATCATCGTTGCCGGTGGGCAGGATGAGTCCTGGCTTGATGGCAAGGCTCAGGTCGTCATGCTCATAGAATTGCCACTTCAGCTCAAGGGAGGTGTCGGAAAAGCCATTTTCGTTCATGGTGGCTTCCTCGGATTTTTCCCGGTAATGCAGATAGGGGAGGTTGATAACGAAATCCACCGAGTCGCTGAGCCCGTAGGAGAAGCATGCGTCTCCCTGCGTGGTCTTTGTGGTAACCCCGTCCTCCTTTTCACGCCCGTATTCGCCGTTCATTTCCAGTTGGGCCTTGCCGGCACCCATGGTGCCGGTATCGTCCGTGATCAACGGGTGAGCGGCAAAAGCGGTAGTCGCACAGGAGAGGCTGCTGAAGAGTACAAGGGGGATAGACAGGTGTTGCATACGCACGATAGGGAATAATTTCATTTCAGGCATTCCTTTGATATTCTATTGATAATTAGCGTGTTACCTGGCCCCGGACCAGGTATTTCTCCAAACAGAAAAAATTCCATTTGGAGGGTTGAGTGCGCCCGACGATGCGTAACACGACATTTTTTTTAGTAACACATATTAGGTACAATATTCAAAAATAGGTGTCAACATATTTTGCAAGGAGAAGCCATATGGGAAAAACTATCCGTTTTGGGATCTCGCTCGATGAAAACCTGCTGACAAGCTATGACCAGCACATCGCAGCCAAGGGCTACATGAACCGCTCCGAAGCGATCCGCGACCTGATTCGTTCCGCGCTGGTGGAGGAGAAATGGGATACCGCGGACGCGAACGCGGAAATGGTCGGGACCGTCACCCTGGTTTACAACCATCATGTCCGGGATCTTTCCGACAAGCTGACCGAGCATCAGCACGCCCACCACGACCGGGTTATCTCGGCGCTCCATGTGCATCTCGATGCGCATAACTGCCTTGAGGTTCTGGTGGTGCGTGGGCCGGTAGGAGAGGTCAAGCGAATCGCCGATGAACTCATCGGGGTGAAAGGGGTTAAACACGGCCAGCTGGTCATGACCACCACCGGCCAGGAACTTCACTGAAGATGGGCCGTATCCGGGCCAGACTGGGCAGAAATCCCCAAGGCTGACTTGACAGGTTTTGCCCTTTCATTATATCCTGATACACAGAAGTAGGAGTAGGCGCCGCCCAAATTTCCCAGACAGGGAGCCTTTATGCCCCAGACCGTGCTCTTCGTTGATGATAACCCGGTGATCCTCAAAACCATCGAGTTGGCCTTTGCCAAGGAGGAATACACGGTGCTTCTGGCCGGCAGCGGTGAAGAAGCCCTGCGGCTTGTGGAAGAGGACTCCCCCCAGGTTATTGTCAGCGACTTGCGCATGCCCCGTATGGACGGGCTGGAATTGCTTCACCGGGCTCGGCAGACAAACCCTTTTTTTATCGGTATGATCTTCACCGCCTACCTGGACATCGACAGCATCATGCAAGCGGTGAGCGAAGAAGCGGTCTGGCGCTACATCACCAAACCCTGGCAGGACAATCGCGAACTGGTCATGGCCGTGCGCAACGCCTTCCAGTACCAAGAGGCCATGGCTTCCCACCGCCAAGCAGAGGAACAGCTCCAGCGGGCGGAACGCCTCGCGGCCCTCGGCCATCTCGTGGCCGGAATTTCTCACCAGTTCAACAATATCGATGTGGGCATCTTGGGCTATGTGCAGATGGCCCTGCTCCACAAAGATCTGCCGGACGAGGTTCGTGCACATCTGGAGCAGGTCAAGGTTTTCACTAGACGGGGCACGGATATCATCAGGGAGCTGGCCACTTTCAGCGACCAGAGCGCTCAATGGGGATTTTCTCATGGCAGCCTGACGGATACGGTGGCCGAGGCTCTTTCTTTCTGCCGCAAGGAGATGAGTGCTGCGGGAATCCAGGTCGAAACCGAGTTGGCCAAGGATTGCGATGCGGTGCTCAATTTCGGTCTGGTAAAACAGCTGGTTATGAACCTGATCCGCAATGCGGCCCATGCCACCTTGGAAAAAGAGGTGCGCACCGTTCGCATCGAAACCGGGAGGCAGGACAAAGATGTTTTTGTCCGGGTCACGGATAACGGCTGCGGCATTCCCAAGGAATATCTTCCTAAGATCTTCGACCCGTTTTTCACCACCAAGGGTGCCCAGTCCGCGCCAGGCTCTGCGCAGGCCGCCGTTGCCGGGATAGGCTTGGGCTTAAGCCTGAGTCAGACCGTGGCCCAGGCCCATCGCGGCGTGATAACGGTGCGCTCAACGCCGGACGAAGGCGCGTGCTTTACCTTCAGCCTGCCCATGGCTTAAACAGCAAGATCAATCTCCTGCACCGTCCCCGCCCCGCCGTTTTCCCCCACAAAAACCGAGCTTTCCCGAAGCTGCCCCAGCAGGCCATTACCGCTGTTCTTCAGAGCAAAGTCGGTTTGGGCCGGATTGAGTAGGATAGCGCCGACCTTCTTTTCCGCAAGGGTGGCCAACGACTCGTTCTCAGCCTCGTCCCGCATCCAGACCCGCAGCTCGGCATACCGCGGGTCGTTTTCATCAAGCCAGCCGTTGCCATCGCTGTCCAGCTGGGCCAGTTCGCCAAAACCCCGGCCGCTGGCCGGACCGAAAAGCTCCAAGCCGTTGTTGATCTTGCCGTCTTGGTTGCGGTCTAATGCCAGAAAGCCGCTGCCTGCAGCAAGCCCGGAGATCTGCTCGGTATTGCCATCCGCATCAAGATCAAAGGCAAATCGTCCACCGCTCAACTCCGCCGCCTTACCGTTGAAATTGATCACCAGCGGATCAACCAGCCGGGCGTCACCATCCCTGATTTGCACCCTGTTCGTGGTCACAAATTCTCGCTGCATGGCGAGCTGGAGCTGGAAATCAACAGTCTGCCCGTCTGCGGTGGCTACCTGGCCGGTGGCGGAAAAAGTCATGGATTCCTGCTCGCTCGTCGTTTCCAGCAAGTCGTATTCAAGGCCCCATCCCTGGCGGGCAACCGAGGACTCTGCCGGCTTTGTCCCCTGAGCCGCACCAGGATACGGGGGGGCATTTTCAGAGGAGGCCGGTTCAAAGCTGGTGATGCGGATTTTTTTGCCGGTAAGCGCCTCAAGAATAAGGCGCATGGCTTTCAGCTTGGGATCTTCCGGCGGAGAGGTCTCGCTCGGTGTGCCCGCGGCTCCATCTGCGGCCACCAGGGGCTGGGCCGCAGCCTGCTGAAGTTGCCGCCCCTCCTGGGAGATCCGCACCTGGGCTGCTGCTGGCTCTTCTTCCCCGGCAAAGACAGGCCGTTCATTGCCCACCCAGAAACGGAGCGATTCTTCCCTGACTTGTTCTTCGTGCAGTGCGTGGGTGCTTGCCAGACTGACGGCGGCAGCGGCGATTTTCATGGCGAAACCCTCCTTGAAGAAAATGATACCTCTTCAGGATACGTTTCGGCTTTCGGGGAAGAAAAGTTAAAGAAGAGCTCGTGCCATCCTTGGTAGCCCCTTCCTTTGCGGGATGGGTTGAAGTCCCGGCTTCGCCTCGCTTATCTGGGGGGTGAGGGAGGCCCCCCATTCCTGGCGGCTACTCTTTTTCTGGTCTTGCTGTCGTACATCAGCCCATCGGCCCTGATCATGACCTGTCCCAGGGTTTCGCCCTCTTGCAGTTGAACCACGCCAAAACTGATGGCCAGGGAAAACGGCAGCTCCCCTCCCCTGTTTTCCTCGACGATGTTGGTCTCAAGCCTGGCAAGAATGGCATGTTCGCTGTCCGTTTCAGGCTTGCAGGAGATGAAGACCGCAAATTCGTCGCCGCCCAGGCGGGCAAGGATATCGGCCCGCCGGAAGGTGGTTCGTAGGAGCGAGGCTGCGGTGGCAAGGGCCAAATCTCCGGTCTCATGGCCCAGGGTGTCGTTGATCTCTTTCATGTTGTCCAGGTCGGCAAAGATCAGGAACATATCGTGGTCAGCCCGCAGGGCGTTGCCCAATTGCTTCTCGGCCAAGGTCAGAAATCCGCGCCGATTGAAAAGTCCGGTCAATTCATCAGTGATGGCGATCTTCCGAAGATGCCGCTCCATTTCCTTATGGTGGGAAATGTCCTTGAAATCTTCGATAATCCCAATAATCTCGCCGTTCGCGTCGAGGTAGGGGGTGGCGGTAACAGCGCATTCGATCCGGCGTCCTGATGGCAAAACCTTGATCAGCTCGGATTCCAGCCGCTGGGGATTTATCAGGATTTTGGACAAGGGGCACTGGTCGCTCTGGCAGGCAGAGCCGGCAAAGGCCTCGAAACATTTCTTGCCGACCACCTCTTGCTCGGTCAGACCGGTGAGCGTGAAGAAGGTTTTGTTGGCCCGCAGAACCGTCTTATTCAGGGCCACCACCCGCATGCCGTTGGCTGCGGTGTTGAAGATCTGGTTCAGCTCGGCATGGGATTTTGCGATCTCCGCCGCGCTCCGTTTCTGTTCGGTGATGTCAATGGCGGAACCGATGACCCCGGCAATCTTGCCGTTTTCGTCCATAAACGGCGCCTTGACCACCAGCAGGTCGTGACGGCTCCCGTCCGGATAGAAGATGCTGTTCTTCCTGCTGCCTGTGCCCGCAGGCTAGAACCTTGCGGTCCAGGGCCTGCTGCTGGACGCCTGCCTCCGGGGTGGCGAAAACGGTCTCGGCCCGCTGACCGATGATCTTTTCCCTTGGTAGGCGCAAGAGATCGACAACGGCCTGGTTGCAGTTCAACAATACGCCGTCAAGGCCTTTTAGGGTGATGGGGATGGGGATGGTCTCCATGAGTTGCCGCTGGAAACTGAGCTGCCCGGCGATCTTTCGGGTGGTCCGGAGGTGCAGGCCGAACAGGAGAACAAGCAGCACCGTGGTCAGGAGTTGGGCGACAAGATAGCCGTGCCGGATGGAAGTCAGGGTTGGGTCCATTCCGTAGGAAACCAGAAAGCCTGCCAACTGACCATTGACCTCGACCACCGGCAAAAAGGCAACCAGGTAATCATGGCCGTCAAGCAAGACGCCTTGGGCAAAGGGTTTGCCCAAGGCCAGTTTCCCGGAGATCTTCGGCCTCAAGGCCTTGTTGATCCGAGCAATGAGGCTTGAATCCAGATGTCCATATCCGGCATGGTCGTGTCCGCCTGAATCCGTCACGGAATCGGCCCGTTCCTGCAGATAGCCGTCCACCAGGGTCGCACCCACATAGTTTTCCAGCCCCTTTGGGGTGAGTCTTGTCAGAAGGAGGTCTTTTTTCAAGAGCAGAAAATATTCTTCCGGATAGACCTGGCGCAAGGCTTTGCTAACCACATAAAATGGTTCGCTTACTTCGACGGTACCCAGATGGTTCCCGTCTTTCTGCAACGGGAAAATATGACGGAAGGCATGATATTCCCGGCCCACCTCAAAGCCTTCCACCTGCCGTTTTTCGGTGTTGGCGAGACGAACAGAAGGGCGGAGCGCGAACAGGTTGTCCCCGAACAGTTCCGGTTTGTGCATCCGTAAAAAGCTGGTGCCGTCGGCAAAATGGTAGTGTACCTGGCGAAAATATTCTTGCCCGAGATTGGTGTACGATGGCAGAAGCAGGGTGTACAGGGCATTGCGCAAACGATCGCGTTCTTGTCCACTCACCAGGGCGGCCTGGGCAAAAAGAGCAACGACATCGGGCCGCATGAAGATTTCCTGGGCTGTCACGCGGGACAACCGGCCAAAACAGGCAATATTAGAGGCGTATTGTCCTTGCTGATGAGCAAGCACGCTCATAATATACTGCTGTTCGGCGCGTTGTTTTCCCCAGAAAAGCAGGCCGAAGAGCGCGGCCTGGATACAGAGAAAAAGAATGAGGAAAAGAATGGTTTTTTTGGGCACCAAAACCTCCAGACGTTGTCGTCATAAGCCTGCAAACCTTAAATATACTAAACAGCACGGAAGTGCCGGCAAGAGTAAACGCCTCCGCTGACAGCCTTTCATTCCAGCGGCACCAGCTCCACCTCCCCCCAGGCGCCCAACTCCTCGCCCCGGATGATGACCACTCCGAGAACCCCTGGCACGGCAGAGGCTTTGCCCAGCGCGACCTCAAGGCTCTGCCCCGGCTGAACCGCATTTCCGGCCAGCGTGGCCACTGCGTCGGCCAGGGCGGTATCCTTGGCCAGCACCGTAACGGCATCAGCCTCGCCCAGACTCAGGGAATGACCCACGGTGCCGGATGAGGTACAGATGCCAAGGGGCATGAGGCTGGCGGCAATCTTCAACCCCACCCGGTTACTGAGCGGCGAGGTTCCGGCAAAGATGCCGACCACGCTCTCCTGCCTGCGGCAGAAATAGATGTCGCCGCCGTTTTCTACCACCACCTCCCCAGCCCCAGCAGCGAGAAGATCCAGCCCGACATACTCGGCGATGGCCCCGGCCACCGCAGCCATGGGTCCGACCTCCGCAGCGAAGCCCGCCGCAAGCATGGTCTTGGCAATGGGTGGGGCTGTGGGATCAATAGGTAGAGGGGTCAGGGACGTGGCAAATTCAGGATACCGGGCAATGTAGCTTTCCAGCTGGCTGCGGTACTGAAAAACCGCATCGCTGGCCGCATCGCGCAGGTCTTTGCCGGCGAGGATATGCAGGTCTGTTTCCCTGATCCGCACTTCGAAACTGATTAGCTCGCCATGATCAACATAGTTCCGGTAGGTTCTCTTTCGGTATGAACAGGGGGGCGGGAGCTTTTTTTTTCTTTTGACGGTCACGGGATGGCTGGTATGGTAAAGGGTTATTGGAGTAGGATCTTGGCGGCAGTATAGCGGAGAACGAAATGGGCGGCAAGGATGTTCCGCCCAAGCCTGGGCAGATGAAACATGGATCAAGACAGGCAGGCGCGGCTCATTCTTTTCACCCGGTATCCCGAGGCGGGCCGGACAAAAACCCGGCTGATCCCGGCTCTGGGAGCCCAGGGTGCGGCCACGCTCCAGCGACAGATGAGCGAGGCCATAGTCGCCCAGATGGCCCGGTTTGCCGCCCAATATCCGGTGAGCCTGGAAGTCCGCTATGCCGACGGGAATCAGCAGGCCATGGAGACCTGGCTTTCCAGCGACATTCCTTGTCTGGATCAGGGAGGGGGAGACTTAGGCGACCGCCTGCATCGGGCCTTTGCCCAAGCCTTTGCCCAAGGTGCCCAGGCGGTGGTGGTGATTGGCGCCGATTGCCCCGGCCTCACCCCTGCCCTCTTCGCCCAGGCCTTTGGGGCTTTGGCCCGGCAGGATCTGGTGCTCGGCCCGGCCATGGACGGCGGTTATTATCTTGTTGGTCTCAATCAGCCCGCCCTTGCCATTTTTTCAAGGATTCCCTGGGGTAGCGGGGAGGTGCTGGCTGTAACCCTGAAACAGGCGCAGATCCTGACTCTTTCCACCCACATTTTGGAACCACTTGCCGATGTTGACCGCCCGGAAGACCTGCGACATTTCCATTATTATTCCCACCCTCAATGAGGCGAGCTATATCGGCCAAACCGTGGCCGGGCTGATGGGGCAGCCGGGAGTGGAGGTGATCGTGGCCGATGGCGGCAGCCACGATCAAACCGTGGCCTTGGCAGCTGCAGCCGGGGCCACGGTAATAGACGCGCCTCGGGGGCGCGGACGCCAGCAGAATGCCGGAGCACGGGTGGCACAAGGGAGGGTGTTGCTCTTTCTTCATGCCGACACCCTGCTGGCCGAGGGCTTTGCGGCGCACATCCTGGAAGCCCTCGCTCGGCCAGGCACTGTGGCAGGAGCCTTCCGCTTCGCCATTGCCGCCACAGGCTGGCGGTTTCGGGTGCTCGAGCTTTGCACCAATTGGCGGGCGGCTTGGTTTGGGCTGCCCTATGGCGACCAGGCGCTGTTTTTACCCGCCGCCCGGTTTCAAGCCATGGGGGGCTTTAAAGAGCTTGCCCTGCTGGAGGATTTTGACTTGGTGAGCCGCTTACGGAAAATGGGTCGCCTGGCTCTGCTCGCCAGCCCGGCCCTCACCTCGGCCCGACGCTGGCAACACCTTGGGATTGCGCGCACGACCCTTGTGAACCAGTTGGTTTTACTTGGTTTTTTTTGCGGGTTCAGTCCGGGGCGGCTTGCCCGCTGGTATGGCGAAATCCGGGAGGGCGATGGCGGGTTCTCGGGGAAGTAGGTGGCGGTGCAGGTTCTGATCTGGGATAAAGGAAAGCAGAAACCCGGAGCTTTTGGCCAGATAGGGCGCGGACAGGGAGCCGGTTATATGCGGATTGGAATCTGCCAGCATCCCGGACAGCACCATGAAGCCAACAGTGATAATCACCCCCGCCTTGACCAGGCCGAAGATTGCGCCCATGAACCGGTCAAACCAACCAAGCAGGGAGATGCTCATGACCTTTTTCAGTAAAAAACCGAGGGCTAGAACTCCGAAAAACACCGCGAGAAAAAGCAGGGCGTAGGTCACAAGAAAACAGAGCTGGGGCGAGGGAATCACCGAGGCAAGGCGCGGACTTATTTGTTCATAATAGCGCCCGGCAAAAAGATAGCCGAGAATGAGCGCGGCCAGAGAGGCAAGTTGCCGGACGAACCCGACCCAAATGCCACGGACAAGAAAAAGAAGAATAATGGCGATGACGCCGAAGTCAATTGAGTTCATGGTTGATCCCTTGGGGCATGATTTTATACGGCTTACAAAAACTTGCGGCCAAGAGCAAGGATTTTTATGAAAGGAGAGAACAATGGCGTTTGCCCAAGCCATTTTTGAGGAATGCTGGTCGTGCTGGCAGCATCATTTTAGCCCCAAGGCCCGGATGCAGTTGGGGGCGGTGGCGCTTGCCGCCCTGAGCGACTGCACGCCCGACGTGACCAGCCGGTATTTGAGCGCAGACGAGTTGGAGAAATGGAGTGGATTTACCCTGAAAAAGCGACGCACAGAGTGGTTGGGCGGACGGCTGGCTACCAAATGTGCGGCGGCCGGGCTTCTGGGCGAGCGAGCGAAGGACTGGCGAGGTCTGGTGATCCAAACCGAAGACGATGGCCGCCCCTATGTGGCGACAGAGGCCGGGGCAGGAGCCCCGTTCATCTCCATCTCCCATAGCGGACATCTGGCTGCAGCCCTGGCGGCAAACTTTCCCTGCGGCCTTGATATCCAGCAGCCGGGTGCCAAAATTCATAGGGTCCGGCAACGCTTTGCCTTGCCGGAAGAAGAAGATATTTTGAGCGCTGTGCTACCCCCATCTTTTTCAGAAACAGAACGACTCACCTTGCTGTGGGCGGCCAAGGAGGCGGTACGCAAGATGGTCCGGATCAGTCCCTTGCTCGGCTTGCTGGAGATTCGATTGCTTACAGGGCATGGCGGACGTGGCACCCCGCAAGAACCGCTGGCGCTGAATTTTGCCTCGGGCAGAGAGCAAGATGGTTGCCCACCGCACATTCCCGTGCTCTGTTTTTTTGCGGACAATTTGGCCTGGGCCATGGCTTGTCCGCCGAAGCTAACCAAGGAGTAACCCATGGAACTCATGTCTTTTCTCAAACAGGTCCCGCTCTTTGCCGGCCTGACCACCGAGCAGTACGACGAGCTGGCCATGATCATCACCCTCCAGGACTATGGCCGCGGCCAGAGCATCTTTGCCGAGGGCGATCCGGGCACCGGGTTCTATGTGGTCATGGAGGGGTTGGTCAAGATTTACAAGCTTTCCATTGAGGGCAAGGAGCAGATCCTCCATATTTTCGGGCCGGGTGAGCCCTTTGCCGAGGCCGCTGTTTTTATGGGCTCGACCTTCCCGGCCCATGCCCTGGCTCTCGAAAAAAGTCGGACCATCTTCATCCCGCGCCGCGCCTTCATCGAACTGATCCAGACCAATCCGGCCCTGGCCATGAACATGCTGGCTGCCCTGTCCATGCGTCTCAAGAAGTTTGCCCATCTGATCGAGGATCTCTCGCTCAAGGAGGTGCCGGGTCGTGTGGCGGCCCATCTTCTCTTTCTCAGCACCCAACAAGGGGACAGCGACACGGTGAAGCTTAACATCGGCAAGGCCCAGTTGGCCAGCCTGCTAGGCACCATCCCGGAAACCCTCTCCCGCATCCTGACCAAGCTCTCCAAACAGGGGTTGATCAGCAGCGAAGGGGCGCAGATCACGATTTTGGATCGGGATGGTCTTGAGGATCTGGCCATGGGGGAGAAGCTGTAGGCGAGGAAGCGGCAAGCAAATGATCTGCTTGTCGCCGGAAATGGAGGAAACTGTTCAGCACCACCACAGATGCTAGGAAGAGGTTTGCGAAGTGTGCTGTTCGCACACGAGCGGGCCGATGACAGCAAAGCGAGCGCAAAGCGAGACTGCGATGCAGATGTGGTGGTGCTGAACAGTTTACTGTTCCAGCACGAACTCAAAGGCCATCCCGGTCTTGTCCAGGTGGACAAGGATGTTTTTCAGCCCTTGCAGGGTATCGACCTGAAAGTTTATCTGCCAGGCAGAGGTGCGCGAGGGCTGACTGGAAAGCAGATCAATCTCGCTGATCTTCATCTCTTCCGGGGCCACACCCAGCATCATCAAGACCCGGTTGCGGGACGGGGCCTCCAGAATGAGGACGGTCTGCATCTTGGGCACCACCGTTTCCTTAAGCCGCCAGCGCACCTCCACCACATCCTCCCGCTGGATATTGAGGGAGGTGATGGTGTTGCACTCCTTTTGGTGGATAGAAAGCCCCCGTTCGCTGAGCAGGCCGTACAGTACTTTTTACGTGGGCGTCGGGTTGCAGCAGCGGGAAAATTTGATGAAGACTGGGTCCAGGGTGGCAAGCTCTATGCGATTCAGGCCACCGGTGGGGGGTAGCAGGGTTTCCCGGTCCGCATATAACCGGTTTTTGATTTCGGTGATGAGTTCCCGCAGGCGGAATCTGCCCTCGCCCAGGCCAAGAAAAAGGTCTGATAACTCCCTCGCCTCAAGAGCAGCTAGGATGCTTGTCATGCCCGGATTTTCCAGAAGATCAGCGGGCAGACCATAGCGTTTAAGCTCCTGGAGAAGAATGCTCTCGCCGATCATGATGGCCAGGGTTTCACGCCGCTGGCGGAAGAGTTTGGAGAGTTCCGCCCGGGCTCTGGGGGTCTGGCAGCGTTGTTGGATTTCCGGCTCAAAACGCACTGGCTCTTTCTGGCAGATGATCTCCACCTGATCGCCGTCTTCGAGCAGGGCATCAGGCTCCACCTGACGCTTGCCGATTCTGGCCTTGATGCAGCGCTTGCCCACATCGGTGTGCACCTTGAAGGCGAAATCCAGCACGATACTGTGGGCGGGCAGTTCAACCGGGTCGCCTTTGGGGGTGTAAGTGTAGATGGCTTTTTTGCCGCTGACTGCGATCATCTCTCGGTAGGAGAGATCCCCTTCCGTTCCCAGGATATCCAGCATCTCCCGTAGTTCCACTTCGAAACTGGAAGGGACCGTCTTGTGGGCAAACCATTCCCGCACTAAGCCGGTGCGGGAGGAGGAGGTCATCTCGGCGGTGCGGATCTTGAACAGATAGTTGCACCCCTTGATATTGGCACGGGTATGCAGGCTTTGGTAGCCGGTGGCTTTGGGATTGGCGATAAAATCCCGGATGGTGCGGGGGATGGGCGGATAATTCTGATGGATGACGCCGAGAATCCGATAACAGGTCTGGATATCGTTGGTAATGATGATAAATTCCAGGGGGTTGGCAATGGTTTTGTGCAGTACCTTCTGGGCTGGGTCAAAGTAGGACCAGAGCCCTTTGGGATTGAGGCGGATTTCGTGGGTGATCCACACCTCCTTCATCCGTTCCTCAAGGGTGCGCTTGATGGCCAGCACCTCTTCGCTGTTCTGTAGCCGTTTGATGGCGGCCAGCACTTTTTGGCTCTGCCGGGGAAATTTATACATCAGGGCCAGGGTGTACAGCTCGCGCTTGATGGAGTTCAAGCCCATGACCTTGGCCAGGGGCGCGTAAATATCCAGGGTTTCTTCGGCGATTTTCTGCCGCTTGTCCTTGGGCATGGAGGCCATGGTCCGTAGATTGTGCAACCGGTCGGCCAGCTTGACCAACAGCACCTCAAGATGGGCCGCAGCCCCGGAGAAAAGCTTGCGATGGACTAGCTTGTAAAAGGTCTGTTTGTCTCCGGCGAAGTTGGCGATCTTGGTGCAGGCATCGACAATGATCTCGATGTTCTTGCCGAAGATCTCGCCGATCACCTCGCTGGTCACTTCGGGCACATCCTCCACCGTGTCGTGGAGTACGGCGGCGGCCAGCAGCTCCGGGTCGCGGATGTCCAGCTCCTCCACCAGAATTTTTGCCACCTGGAGGGGATGGCTGACATAGGCCTCTCCGGACTTGCGCCGCTGGTCCTGGTGGGCGGACACGGCAAAGGAAAGCGCCTCCCAGAAGATCTTGGCCGGCCCTTCCTGTCCGCCGAGAATCTGTTCCATGCGCTCGCAATAGGCGGCTATATTAAATTTTTTGGAAGGGGCCATGGATGGTCGCTGTCTTTCTTGTCCGGTTATGGGTAAACAGGATGCCCTGTCCCTATAAATAAGGTATTATTACAGTTATCAGAGTATGTTGTAAGGGTATTTCGTTCTCCGCCCATGTGCAATGATTTTCCATTTCTGCAAAAAAATAGCCGGGAAAAGGTGCGCCTGTGACACACAAAAGAAGAGGTTCCCACAGCAAACAGGGTCGGCCGGGAAAACGACAGCGCGAGGGCGGCAGACCGTCACGGCAACAGCAGGAGGCACGCTTTGAAGGCGAAATCCTGGGCCGGCTCTACACGGCGGAGATGCCGCTTTCCGCGCCCGAGCTGCTTGCGGCCCTGGGCTTAGGCAAGAGCCATCGGCAGGAGGTGCTGGGGGTGCTCGATGATCTCTGCCGGCGCAAGGTGCTTTCCTGCAAACGGGATACCTATGCCCTGCGCAAGAGCGTGGAGCTGTTTGCCGGCCCGATCAGCGTGACTACCAAGGGCTACGGCTTTGTCTCCCCCACCGAAGCCCCGGCCGAACTGGAGATCGACAAGGATGTCTTCATCCCGCCCGGCATGTTGGGCGGCTCGGCCCACAACGACAAGGTGCTGGTCCAGTTGATGAGCCGCCGCCAAGACCGTTACGAGGGCAAAGTGATCGCGGTGCTGAACCGGGCCACCACCCGGCTGGTCGGGATCTACATGGCCGGAGGCAATACCGGGCTGGTGACCCCGGAGGACAGTCGCTTCCCCTACAATCTGATCATCCGCAAAGAAGACAGCCGGGGGGCCAAAAACGGCGACGCGGTCCTGGCCGAGGTCACCTCCTTTGCCGCCGCGCAGCGGAACCTGGACGGCATCATCCTTGAGGTGCTGGGCAATCCCAAGGATATCCAGGTGCAGACCGAGATGGTCATCCGCAAGTTCGACCTGCCCCATGCCTTTACCCAGGAGGTGACCACGCAGGTGGAGGCCTTGGACCCGGAGGTGAAGATGTCCGCCTCCCGCACCGACCTGCGGGGCGTGGTCCACGTAACCATCGACGGGGAAACGGCCCGTGATTTTGACGACGCCGTGGCCATCGAGCCGCTGAAAAAGGGCTTTCGCCTCTATGTCTCCATCGCCGACGTCAGTCATTATGTGCGGCCGCAAACCCCGGTGGATGTCGAGGCCTACCAGCGCGGCACCAGCGTCTATTTCCCCACCCGGGTCATCCCCATGCTGCCGGAGCGGCTGTCCAACAACCTTTGCAGCCTGGTACCCAACGAGGATCGCTACACCTTCACCGCCATGCTTGATTTCGACGAGCACGGCAACCGGCTGGCCAAGCACTTCATGAAGAGCATCATCCGCAGCAAGTATCGCCTCACCTACACAAAAGTCAAACAGATCCTGGTGGACAAGGATGGTGCAGTGCGCAGCCAGTACGCCGACATGGTGGAGAACCTGGAACGCATGGGCCAACTGGCCCTGAGCCTAGAAAAGCAGCGGGTCAAACGGGGAAGCATCGGCTTTGAACTCCCGGAACCCCTGGTGGTGCTGGGCGAGGACAATACCGTGCAGACCATCAAGCGGAGTGAGCGCAACCAGGCCCACAAGCTCATCGAGGAGTTCATGCTGGCCGCCAACGAGGCAGTGGCCGAGGCCATAGAGCAGGGCAAGATCGACAGCCTTTACCGCATCCACGAACCGCCCGACCCAATCAAGGTGGCCGAGTTCACCGAGTTTGCCCAGAGCATGGGGCTCAATGTCGATGACGGCGGCGGCTCGCCCCAGTGGTTCGGCAAGGTGCTGGCCATGGCGGCAGGCACCCCCCAGGAGTACATCATCAGCAATCTCCTACTGCGCACCATGCAGCAGGCCCGCTACTCCCCCCACAACCTCGGCCATTTCGGCCTGGCCGCCACCCACTACACCCATTTCACCTCCCCCATCCGGAGGTATCCGGACCTCATGGTCCACCGGGCCCTGGCTGCAAGCCTGCAAAAAAAGGGCCCAGCAAAGCCCGCCGGCGAAGCGGTGTCCACCGAAGAGGCGGGCGGCTTTCTCTCCAAACGGGAGCGGGTGGCGGTGGAGGCAGACCGGGAGATGGTGGAACGGCTCCAGGTCCATTTCATGGCCGACAAGCTCGACGAGACCTTTGAGGCCATCATCTCCGGGGTCACCGCCTTCGGGTTGTTCGTCGAGCTGACCGAGGTCTTTGTCAACGGCGCCGTGCCCATCACCGAGATGCGCGATGATTATTACGAACTGGAGGAGGGGCGCCATCGTCTCATCGGCCAAAGAACCAGAACCGTCTTCCAAATCGGTGATCTGGTGCGGGTGCGGTTGACCAGCGTGGAGATCCCCCGACGGCGGATCAATTTCATGGTGGAGGAAAAGCTGGCCCGGGCCACGGACATCCTGGCCGCACCGAGGGCAGGCACGCGCACCAAAGGCGACTCCGCAGGCCGCAAAAAAACCGCCTCGCCGACAAGAAAACGCAAAATTACCGGCAAATGAGCGAGGCGCTACAGGATAAGGTGCGGGAGCTGATGGGTAAGACAGCCATCGTCCTGGTCTCCCCCAAGTTTGCCGAAAACATCGGCTCGGCGGCGAGAATCGCGGCGAACATGGGGATCGGGCAGCTCATCCTCGTCTGCCGGGAAATGCCGGAGCGCGAAAAGATGCTCCGGCTGGCCACGGCCAAGGCGGCCCCTCTCATCGACAATCTGGAACACCACCAGGAGCTGGGCTGCGCCCTGGCCCCCTTCGGCTGGGTGCTGGGCACCTCGGCCCGCCAGGGCAAACAGCGAACCACGGTCAACAGCCCCCGGCAGCTCATGGCGGAAATTCTGCCCCAGCTCAAAAACAACCGGGTTGCCCTGCTCTTCGGCCCGGAAGACCGGGGGTTGTCCAACGAAGAGCTCCGCTACTGCAACCAGATCACCACCATCCCCACCATGGATTTCTCCTCCCTCAACCTGGCCCAGGCCGTGGCCATCCTCTGTCACGAACTCCATTACAGCGTTCTGGATGCGATGAGCAGAAATGTCTTCCCGGAAGCTGCCCCCAAACAGGGTAACAAGCAAGAACTGGAATCCCTGTTCACCCATGTGGAAGAGGCGCTCCGGGCCATCGGCTTTTTTAAGAACGGGGATGATGATTACTGGATGAAAAGCATGCGCCAGTTTTTAGGACGGATCGGCTTGAAGTCAAAGGAGATCAAGATCATCCGGGGGGTCTGCCAACAGCTGCTCTGGCGGGAGGAACAAAAAGATTCTGACAAAGGGAAAGGCGAATAGCGGGAAGAGAGCTGCAAAAAAAATGCCACCAGGCCTTTCCCTAAAACACAACTCTTCAACTCGGGGCCGGAAAGGTTCGGGAACTAGTCAGCAGCGCCGCTTCGCTGCTGCCGCAGCTGCTAGGAAGAGGTCTGCGAAGTGTGCTAGTGCCATATGAGCAGGCCGATGGCAGGTAAGCGAGCCTGCGAGACTGCCGAAGCAGATGCGGTGCTGCTGGAGAGTTCCCCTAGAACATGCGTTTTTTCCAGAGGACAAACCCCGCCACGCCGGTAAGGGCCATGGAGAAAAACAGCACGAACCAGAAACCAATCTGCTGATCCGGGAAGGGTACCCCCACGTTCATACCCCAAAAGCTGGAGATCATGGTCGGGATGGAGATCAGGATGGTGATGGAGGCGAGCAGTTTCATCACCTGATTCAGGTTATTGGAGATAACCGAGGTGAAGGCATCCATCATCCCGCTCAGGATGTCGGAATACATCTTCACCATCTCCAAGGCCTGACGGTTTTCAATAATGGCGTCCTCAAGGATATCTTCATCCTCTTCGTACTGCGGCAACAAGTGCTGCAAGGCGCTGGTTTTTCTCAGCCGCAGCAGCCGCTCCAGCACCAGGCCGTTGGCGCGCAAAGCCACGGTGAAGTAGGTGAGGCCTTTTTCCAGGTCGAGCAGCTGGAAGACCTCCGCATTGTTCATCGATTTCCGCAGATGGCGCTCAATGACATCGGTCTGGCGGTTGATCTGATGGATGTAGCGCAGATAGACCTTGGCGGTCTTGTAGAGAATCTGAAAGAGAAAGCGGGTGCGCTTGCCGGTATTGTAATAGGCTGGCGCTCCGGGGCCGACAATGTTGCCGGGCAGGATCTCGGTTTCTTCCAGCGAAACAGTGATGACCTGGTCCCGGGTCAGGATAATGCCCAGCGGCAGGGTGTCGTACATGTCCGGCCCCCGCAGCATCGGGAAATTGGTGAGCACCAGCATGCAGTTATCTTCGATTTCGATACGGGAACGTTCTTCCTCGTCCAGAGCGGCGCGGAGAAAGTCTTCCGGCACCCCGGTCGCCTCGACAACCGTACGAATTTCATCCGGCGTCGGGTTGACCATCCGGATCCAGGATCTGGAGACCGGCCCACTGTCAGTGACGATCTGCAGCTGATGGTCAAAGCGTTTGTACACGGTAAGCATGTCAGTACGCCTCCTGTCCGGGGCGAAGTTGGTCCGGCCCGCGCCCCATTATTGTGGGCGGCCCAGAGGCAATTTCGAAAACATAACAGTCGTTTGGCTGAGTTGCAGAGAGAGAATGGGGGGGGGAAGACGACGAAGAAAATCAGGGGTCCGCACCGCCCCGACACAATTCAAACCTGCAAAACTCTTTACTTGGTTTTAGAAACCCGTGTCAATCGAAAAACCGCCCGGACAGCGGGAGGGGGTAGAACCTCCAGGGTCAAGAACAGGGACAAACGTATTCTTGACAAGCTCTTACAAAAAAAGGCGACGCGGATATTTTTCGCCGGAGTGAGAAAATATCTGCGTCGCCTTGGACAGACTCATCAACAAGACCATCAATAATGATGGACTCATAACAATTCAAAAATCGCGCCATTCCGTCATTCCGGCGAAGGCCGGAATCCAGTCTTTTCGGACAGTTGCAGCAAGGCCATCAATCAATAGTTAAACCGGTGCTTGAAATTCAGCATTCCAGTGGCCACATACTCGGTCCCCAACCCGTACAAATTGACGTCTTCATAGAGCGGGATGCCATAGCTGCCGTTGAGGCTGAAGTTTCCGCCAAAGGCTGAGAGGAACCGCCAACTGGCCACGCCGGTCAGCATGATTGCCCGCCCCCCGCTGTTCTGAACCTTGGCCCCGAAGTTTTCGTTTTTAGCGGTATCGGTGGCGTCCAGCTCCACCCCCAACATCAGGTCGTAATTCGGGGTGTAATGCAGGGCCGCGCCAAGCTTACCGACATCGCCGAACTTGTAATCATCCCCGTTTTCCCGATTGGCCAGATAGCTTGCTTCGCCATGCAGCCAGAAATCCCCAAAACAGGCCGAGCCCAGCAGGCCACCGCCGAGATTGATACTGCCGGTGCCCAACTGTAGCCCAGGCATGGTGCGGAAGGTGGTGTCGAAATCGCCGGTGGGCAGGGTCGCATTGCCCATCAGGCTGACGAACTTGCTGTAATAATCATCCCGCCACAGATTATAGACCGCCTTCAGCTCAAGATCGGTGATCCCCTTGTGCTTGGTGACTCTTTCGACGCTACTGGTACGCATGGTCGAGGTCATGGTCTTGTCGAGATCCGAGATCTTGGCTGTAACCGACAACCGGTCTGTAATGCCGTAGTTGGCCATCGCCATGGGACCAGAGGCTTCCATTTTCTGGGGGATCATCGGCAGAGGACTGCGTGTACCGGTACCAGCCAAGTATTGGGCCGTGGAGACCTTGTTTGAGCCCATCATCAGATCATCCTTGACCATGCTCATATAGCCCGCCCCAAAGCTCACGGAGCCATTCGGCGGCGGCACCGCCGAGTTGACCCGGTTCGGCATGGTCATGCCCATGGGGGAAACCGCCAACAGGGCCTGGGAAAAGGTAAGTGGTTGCCCGCCATGTTCGGAGATGAATTTTTTTGCCCCGTCTTGATCGGCAAAGGCGATGATATTGGGGATCATGTCCGGCACCAAATCGCTACCAATGACATAGGTGGCACCGGCTGCTGCGATCTCCTTGCCGCTCAGCCAGTCATGTACCAGTACCGAGGAAAAGGCCTCCACCCCACCTGCGTCCGCGACCAGACGCAGCATATCGGCTCCGCCGCAGGTCTTTTCAATTCGGCCATCCTTGCTGGTGACAATGGCGCTCGTACCCTGGTATTGATCGATATACATGCCGCACAGGCGACAGCCTTCGCGTTCCCCGGCATGCGCCGCGGAGGCCAGCATGACCGCTGCGACCATAACCACTCCATATTTTTTTAACATTGCGTTCCTTCTCGATTTTTTTGTTTGTGGGTGAAAAAATAAGCGGCATCCTACCACAATGTGACATGTGAAAAAATGCGACAAATTGTCGCAGGCAGAGGAAGTAAATCGATATCACGGTCAGTCGGGGAGGGAAAAGATGGGAAGCATGGAAGGAAGGGACCGCGTTTCAAAAACTGATTGAGGGAAAAGGGACAACCGTCTGTGTCACGATAGATACACAAACGCCCCTTTTGCTGGGGCGTATTAAAAAATAGCGGTCGGGATGAGACTCATCCCAACAACTTCGAGGACAGACAGGAGGCGTTTTGTCTGCCACTTTGTGTCGGGTGCTAGGCAGAAAAATTACTTTTTTCCTGTAATAAATTAAGATATTAATCTGTTATGCTTTCCCGACCGCCCGGTATACGGGGCGGAGTGTCCGCCCCGAAAAACTACACCACCGTCTCAGCTCGTTCAGATTCCGGTTACGGCGCCAAACCAGCTGGTCACTAGGGCGATGGGTCCACCGACCGCGATAACTCCGGCAACGAGACAACTTACCGACCAGGCGCCCACCAAGCCGGCTGCCATTGCCCCCAAGCCGACTACTGCGCCCTGTAGGATATCGGTGCCTACGCCGTCTGTTACCAGCGCGCTACTTCTTGTTCTGGTCTTTACCATCTGTGCATTTTTCATATCCGGCCTCCTCTGGAAAAGTAGTGTTCTTACTTTTCAATATAAGGATTTTTAATGCCTAGTCAAGATATTTTTTATATAAAATCAAATAGTTACATGTAAACCGCAAGGGTAAAGATTGGCGTGAATACCTAGGGGCAGGATATCCATAAACACCATATTCAGCTGATCATGACAACGGGGGGTTGCAGGGCAGAGCGCGACTAGAGGCGATGCAGGGGACAGGTGTCGCAGAGCGGATTTGATTTCTTGCAGTATTCCTTGCCGAGGCGGACCAAAAGCGCGTGGTACTCGTTGAAGAGCAGGGCATCGGTGGGCAGCTTTCCCAGGAACAGCTCCTGGATTTCCTCATACCCGGCATCTTCGGCAATGAGGTCATGCCGAAGCAGGATGCGGTAGGTGTAGGCATCGACCACGAACACCGGTTTTCCGGCAGCATAGAGGGTGATGGAATCGGCGGTTTCCGGGCCGATCCCCTTGATGGCCAGCAGTTTTTTCCGGAGGGTGTGGACGTCATGATTGAAAAAATCTTCCAGGCTTTCGCTGTCTTCACGGATGGCGGCAAAGAGGCCTTTAAGACGCTTGGCTTTTTGATTGTAATACCCGGAAGGCCGGATTTTTTCGGCGAGCACCTCCAGGGGCAGAGTCTCCAGGGCCTCAAAAGAGAGCAGCCCATCCTGGCGCAAGGCCTCGATGACCATGCTCACATTGCGCCAGCTGGTGTTTTGGGTCAGAACCGCGCCGAGCATGACCTCAAAGGGGGTTTCGCCGGGCCACCAGTGCTGCGGTCCAAAATGATCAAAAAGGCGGGTATGGATTTCCTCAATCCGGTTGGTCACGATTGTGGTGCCCTAAAAAAAATCAGTCGGTACGCATGAAGAGGAAATACACGGCAACGGCGAGGGCTCCGATAAACACCCCGGCCACGGGCAAGACCTTGCCTAACTGGAGAGTCCCGTTCACCACCATCCCCTCCATGTAGCTGCTCCCGCTGAAAAGCCAAAGTCCGAAGCCAAGACCGGTCAGGACCAAGGTGTCAACCGCCTGTTTGTAGAGGTTGTAGCAGATAAAGGCGATGAAGGGCGCAAAAAACCAGGCATTGGTAAACAGCGCCTTGGCGTCTACCTCGCGGAGCTGTTGCGGCACATTGGTACTGTTGAGGAAATCGACAATCTGCCCCAGGAATTCGGTCATGCGGTGCGTCCTCCCTCTGTGGTAATTACGAACTTATTTTTGTAACCGATCCGGTGCGGTGGCCTGCTTGTACACCTTGATGGCGCAGTATGAGCCGCACATGCTGCAGGCATCACCCTTGTAGGAACTCCCCTCCTCCCGGAAACGCCGGGCCTTTTCCGGATCGATGGACAACTCGATCTGGCCTTTCCAGTCCAGATTATTGCGGCATTTGGCCATGGCGATGTCCTTGTCAATGGCGCCGGGCAGCCCCTTGGCGATGTCCGCCGCATGGGCGGCGATACGGGAGGCCATGACTCCCTCGTGCACATCCTCGGCGCTGGGCAGCTTGAGATGCTCGGCCGGGGTGACATAGCAGAGAAAATCAGCCCCTGCCGCCCCGGCAATGGCACCGCCGATGGCACCGGTGATATGGTCATAGCCCGGAGCGATATCCGTAACCAAGGGACCCAAGACATAAAAGGGAGCCCCGTGGCAAAGCTGCTTCTGCAAAAGAATATTGGCCTGAATCTGGTTGAGCGGCATGTGGCCCGGCCCCTCGACCATCACCTGCACCCCGGCCTCCCAGGCGCGCTGGGTCAGCTCACCCAGGTGGATCAGCTCCTGGATCTGGCCCCGGTCGGTGGCGTCGGCAAGACATCCCGGCCGGATACCGTCGCCCAGGCTCAGGGTGACCTCGTGCTCCTTGAGAATGGCCAGCAGCTCGTCAAAATGTTCGTACATGGGGTTTTCTTTGTTGTTGTAACTCATCCACTCGATGGTGAAGGAGCCGCCCCGGCTGACCACGCCCATGAGCCGCTTATGGTTGCGAACCCGGTCCATGGTGCTTCTGGTGATGCCGGAATGGATGGTCATGAAGTCAACCCCATCCTGGGCCTGTTGCTCAATGCCCTTGAACATCTGGGCAACCGTGACCTCACCGATCTTTTTCTTCTGCTTTTCCACCACCTCGGCAATGGACTGGTAAATGGGCACGGTGCCCAGGGGGATGGGACAACTTGCCAGAATCTCGCGGCGGATGGCGTCCAGCTCGCCGCCCATGGAAAGGTCCATCACAGTATCGGCCCCGGCCTTAAGGCAAACGCAGAGTTTTTGCAGCTCCTGGCTCACCTCTGGATAATCCTTGGAGGAGCCGATATTGGCGTTGACCTTGGTGGACAGTCCCTTGCCCACGGCCATGATCCGGTCGAACTTGTGGTTTTTATTCTTGGGGATACAGATCGTTCCAGCAGCCACTCCTTGCATCAAGGCCTGGACCGTGATGTTCTCGTTGGCGGCACAGTTTTCAAAAAGAGGGGTAAGCGTGCCCCTGATTGCGTCTTCTCGAATACTCATCACTTGTTCTCCGGTAACTAACGGCGCAAGCCGTTTGATGTTATTAATTTTAAAGATAAAGGAAGCTTAGGACGCAAAAACATACCAGCGGCCCCTTGAGAATGCAACGGAAATGTATGGGAATAAGGGGGGGGGAGGCTCGTAACCCTCTGAGTTTATGCGGAATTTTAAGGCATACGGCAATAAGAATCAAATGCGTCTCTTGCGCAATCTGGCTCATGGACAGGCGCAGCAATCTCAACCCGGCGCGAGACCGGAGTCTTGCCTTTGGCAATGGTTTCGGTCCGGCTTTATGCGAGATCATCAAACAGTGTTTTTTTTATTGGGCAGCGCATCCCCAGATTCTGGCTCTACATCCGGTACGGCGGCCAGGCGCTCGAAATTGTTGCGCCTGCTTTGCCA
>JBAZCG010000039.1:0-28261 GCA_041671085.1 Desulfurivibrionaceae bacterium
GCAGGAGGAGAAAACAAAAAGCGAACGCATGGCCTCCCTCGCCACCCTAGCCGCCGGCGCGGCCCATGAATTTTCCACCCCGCTGTCAACCATTGCCGTGGCAACAGGCGAGATGCTCCATTCCCTAAAAAACAACAGGGGGGACGTTCCGGAACTGCTTGCCGATCTCACCCTGATCCGCGACCAGGTAACCCGGTGCAAGGATATCCTCTTTCATCTGGCCGCCGATGCAGGAGACCAGATGGGGGAGGCGTTCACGGATTTCTCCATGGACGAGCTCATGGAAAATCTCCTCAATTCCTTTCCAGCTTCACTCAAAAATCAGGTACAGTATAAAAACAGTACGGACGGGCTGTTGGTCAGGATGCCGCTTCGCACCTTGCGCCGCATTGTTCGCGGCCTTATCAAGAATGGTCTTGACGCAGCCCCGAGTACGCCTGTCCTGGTGGAATGCCGGCACGACGCAACCCGGCTCTATATTGAAGTCACGGACAAAGGTTCTGGCATGACCCTGGACATCGTCGCCCGGGCGGCGGAACCGTTTTTCACCACCAAGGAACCAGGCAAGGGGTTGGGCCTTGGTCTCTTTCTTGCCAAGTCAATAGCCGAAAGATTTGGCGGCGGGCTGAGCCTTATTTCCGACCCCAATAAGGGTTCGAAGGTGACACTTTTCTTTGCGCTGCAGCAGATTACGGCCGATGCGCCGGAGGAATTTCATGGGTAAGAAGACGATTATTCTGGTTGATGATGAGGAGTTGTTCCGGGAACGGTTGGCAAAGGCGTTTAGCCAGCGAGGCTTCACGGTGTTCACGGCCGGCAATTTCGATGAAGCCGTGCAGGTCATCAACGAACAGAGTCCAAACATGGGCGTGTTTGACCTGAAAATGCCAGGCAGATCAGGGCTGGAACTCATTGCCGCGGCCAAGGGAACCAACCCGGAAATGCAGATTGTCGTGCTCACCGGTTATGGCAGCATCGCCACGGCGACCGAGGCGGTCCGGCTGGGAGCGCTCTATTACCTGCCCAAACCGGCGGATGTGGACGATATTCTCGGAGCCTTTGCCAGAAACCCGGAACTTGCCCTGGAGGTGGATCAGGACGAGTTTACCGCCCCTTCCCTGGCCCGGGCCGAGTGGGAGCACATCAATCGCGTGCTCACCGATTGCGACGGGAACATCTCCCTGGCCGCCAAAAAGCTCGACCTGCACCGGAGAACCCTGCAGCGAAAACTGCAAAAATATCCTCCCAGCAAATAACCACTGCAACCCTCACCCGGAGACACCCCCATGCACATCACACAACCTGGCAACACCCACGGAACACGGCTCATCCTCGCGCTTATGTGCGCGGCAATGCTGCTGACCGGCACCCTGGCCATCGCCGCAGGCCAGCAACCCCAGGCGATCACCGAAAAGACGAGCTGCGCGGCTTGCGGCATGTTTCCGCACCGCTACCCTCAATGGCAGACCCAGGTCATCTTCACGGATGGAACCATGGCCGCCTTTGACGGCAATAAATGCATGTTCCGCTTTCTCCTCAACATGCAGAAATTCGCCCCTGAACGCAAACCGGAGCAGGTGGCGGCGGTATGGGTGAAGGATTTCAAGACCGGCGCCTGGCTCGACGGCAAAACGGCCCATTATGTAATAGACAGCAAGGAAATGGGCCCCATGGGCAAGGAGCTGATCCCCTTTGCCACCCGAGCTGCGGCGGAAGAATTCCAGAAGGTCAACGGCGGCACCATCGAGACCTATGCAAACATCACCATGGACACCATCAAGCCGCTCATGGGCGGAATGCACATGAAGATGAATATGCCGCGCCCTCCCATGCAATAAGACATTCCACAACAAGGCACGGGGTAAGCCCCGTGCCTATCGCCTTCCCCATCAAGCCAGCACCTGCCAGACCCAGCTGTCATGATAATAAAAGACAACACATTCTCCAGATGTTGCCCCATCCCAAAGGGTGGCCAGGAGATCGGCGTACCGGCTATCCTTGATCGCCGGCAATCAACAACTGCAGCTCTTGGACATGACCGCGCAGAGTGTTGCTTTCGGCAAAGAGCTCCTCTGAGGCAGAAGCGGATTCTTCGGCGGTGGCGGCATTGCTCTGCACCACGGTGTCCATTTCCTGCAAGGCAATATTGATCTGCCCCACGCCGTCGGTCTGCTCTTTTGCGGCGTTGGAAATCTCGTTGATCAGCACGGAAACCTTGCCGGTGCCCACGGAGACCTTGTCGAACTCATCGTTGGTCTTGCCAACGAGCACCGTGCCCTCCTGCACCTTGCTCACTGTCTGTTCGATCAACGCGGCGGTTTCCCGGGCCGCTTCCGCTGCCCGCATGGCCAGGTTACGTACCTCGTTGGCCACCACGGCAAAGCCGGCGCCGGCCTCACCGGCCCGAGCCGCTTCCACTGCGGCGTTCAGGGCAAGCAAATTGGTTTGGAAGGCGATTTCATCAATGGTCTTGATGATTTTCGAGGTCTTCTCGCTGGCCGAAGAAATCTCGCCCATGGCGGAGGTGAGCTGCTGCATGGAGACAGCCGCCTGACTGGCCACACTGTTTACTTCCGCCATGACCGTATTGGCTTGCTGGGCGTTGTCCGAACTTTGTCTGGTCATGGAGGCGATCTCCTCCATGGAGGCAGAAGTTTCTTCAAGAGCGGCCGCCTGCTCGGTGGCGCCTTCTGCCAGCAGTTGTCCTGCCTCGGCAACTTCACCGGATGCGGCGGAGATATGATCTGCGCTTGCGGTCAAGCCGTTGATCGCGTTTTTAAGAGGGACGGTGATGCCTCGGGTGATGACCATGGCCAGGGTACAACCCGCGACGGGGATGCCAATGGCGATAAGCACGATAAGAGTCTGAAGCGCCTTGCCTTCGCTGAGGGCGCTGTTAGCCACATGCTCACCCTCTGCGGTATTGATTGTGTCGAATTCGCTGATGGCCTCCCGGATCTTGCCGGCCACCTCCTCCTGGGATTTCTCTTTTTCCGCCATTAGGGCAGGATTGCCCGCCTGGGCCGCGTTCATCATCTCCCTGGCCGCCGGGGCAAGCTTGTCGTGTAGCTGAACAATATTTTCTAGCTTTTTCAACCAGCCAGCCTGCACCAGCTCCTCATCAGCCTGGATAATTGACCGGGCGCTGGCCAAGGCTTCATCCGCCGCTTTGTCCCGGCTGTCGAACCGCTCCCGATAGATGGCATCCTTATGGATGATGAAGTTCGCGACCGCAAGCTGCTGACGACTGACCAACTGCGCCAATTCCCCGCCCAGATAGGCAAGAGGCAAGTGGGTATGCTCCAGATCCTTGACGGAAGTCACCATCTGCGAGGATTTGAAAACGGCAAAGCTTATTCCAATGGTGGAAAGAATAACCAAGAACCCGAAGCCTGCCGCCAGTTTTTTTGCCAAGGGAAATTTCGAAAAATTCATAAACATTATACCTCGTTGCTATGTAGTGACCAACCAAAGATGGGTAAAAGATCCTGGCCGAGAGGGCCAAAAGTTACACTGTAAATGCTAATTATCGTCGGATCATGATCGGATTTTTTTTTTGCAAAATTCCTCCTTTAAATCTCCCTCACGCCTGGCACTCCTCATCAAGGTCGGCGTGAAGAATCGCGGTCTTTCGGAACTCGTCTTCCACTTTCCTGAAGGTATCAAGAATATCCGGATCGAAATGGTGCGGCATGGTGCGGCCATCTCCTTCGAGGATGATTTTTACCGCCTGCTGGTGCGGGTAAGGAGGCTTGTAGGGACGTTTACTGATCAAGGCATCATAGACATCCGCCAGAGCCATCAAGCGTCCGGCCATGGGGATATCGTCACCGCGTAGCCCCAATGGATAGCCGGAACCATCCCATTTTTCATGATGGGAAAGGGCCAACTCCTTGGCGATGCGCAGGAAGGAATTGCCGCCGAGCTTGCGTTCCGCCGAGGCCAGGGCTTCGTGGCCATAGTGCGTATGCCGGCTCATTTCATGGAATTCCTCGGGGGTCAGCCTGCCGGGTTTAAGCAGGATACTGTCCGGCACCCCGACCTTACCCACATCGTGGAGGGGCGCGGACTTGTGCAGGAGATCAAGGGTGGTGTCGTCGAGCAGGTTCCTGAACCGGGGGTGATTGCGCAGGGAGGTGAGAAGCAGGAGGATATACTGTTTGGTACGCATGATGTGGCCACCGGTCTCCGGGTCACGATGCTCGGCGAGCCCGGCCAGGCAGTCGATGGTAGCCTCCTGGGTCAGGGCCAACTCCCTGGTCCGCTCCTGTACGCGCTCCTCCAGAATCTCGTTTTGTCGGGTCAGTTGCTGTTGGGCCAAACGCAGGGAAAGATGGGTCTTCACCCTGGCCCGGACTTCCTCCACCTCAAGGGGTTTGGTGATGTAATCCACCGCCCCGAGTTGAAACCCCTTGGTCTTACTGGCAATTTCTGAAAGGGCGGAGAGAAAAATCACCGGAATGGCCGCCGTGACAAGGGAGCTTTTCAGGCGACGGCAGACCTCGTATCCATCCAGGCCCGGCATCATGATGTCGAGGAGGATGAGATCCGGCACGGTGCTTCGGCTGATATCCAGAGCGGTCTGGCCATCCATGGCCACCATGAGGTCATAAGCGCCCGCCATGGCGCTCACCAGGATATCGAGGTTCTCCCTGGTGTCATCCACCAGCAGCACCCTGCATCGGGCGAGTTCTTTCATTCCTGACCTCCATCTTCAAGGGCGGCGAGGAGCCTTTCCGCAATTCGCAGGGCCTGCCTGAATTGATAGTTTTCCACAGACCTGAGCAGATCATTTTTTTCAGACTGCAGGTGAACAGGCCACTTGATTCTACTGATCTTCGCAACATGTTCAGCGCATTGGACCGGTCGATGGGCCTCAAGGTCTGGCAGCATGGCCGTGAGAAGCTCCCGCAGCCGGGCCGGGTCAATGGAACCCTCGGACATATCTGCTGCGGGAGGCGGCACTGGCAGTGACAGATACTCCTGCAATGCCTGGATAAGGGCGGCATGGCTTTTCGTGAATTCGCCAAGTAGCTCGAAGGGAACCTGTTGTGCCTGGCAGGCCTTTTCCAGGTTCTCCGTGATGGCGAAGAGTTCCTGGGCGCAGATGGTCCCCACCACCCCCTTCAGGGTGTGGAGCGCCCTACTGGCCTCCTCCCAATGCTGTTGCCCAAGAAGCGCGGAGATGGTCTCCGCCATGGTTGCGTACTTATCCACAAACAGAAGCAAGATGTTCCTGTAGAGGCGCACATCGCCGAGACGTTCCAGACCGAACGCCAGGTCAAGGCCGGGGATTTCCCGTGGCAGCGGTTCGTCTTGGGCTGGCAGGTCGCCTGGCGGTTGGGCGATCTCTGCCAAGCCCCCCTTGGCTGGAAGCCATTTTACCAGGGTGGCGAAAAGAATCTTGGGGTCAATGGGCTTGGTGACATGGTCGTTCATGCCGGCCGCGAGGCTGAGTTCCTCGTCGCCCTTGATGGCATGAGCGGTCATGGCCACGATGGGCAGGGTGATCAGCCTTTCCACGCCGCTGGCCCTGATGCGCCTGGTGGCCTCCAGGCCATCCATGCCCGGCATCTGGATGTCCATGAACACCAGATCGTACTCATTTTGCGACACCATGGTCAGGGCTGCTTCACCGTTATCGGCGATTTCCACCACAACCCCAGCCCGCTCCAAGATCTCCCGGGCCACCTGTTGGTTGATCTCGTTGTCCTCGACCAGGAGAACCCGGGCCCCTTTGACCTGCTGCCTCTGGGTATCAACGCCCACCCCCTCAATTATTGCGGCACCCTTGGGTCGGTCGGAGTCGTACAGCTCCATGATTGCCTCAAACAGGCCGGATCTACTCATCGGTTTGGTAAGCACCCTGTCGCATCCGGCCTCAAGACAATGGCCGATGACCTCCTCGATTCGGGTTGAGGTGAGGACTAAAATTTTGGGTTGGTGGTTGACGGGTAGTCCTTTGCGCACTGCCCGGGCTACGGCATCGCCGTTCAACCCTGGTAAGCAGTAGTCAAGCAAGATAAGATCGAAGGGATCCTCGACCCCTCTCTGGCGCAAAACCTCCAGACACGCTTCACCGCTGGCAACCGCCTCCACCGTGAAGGAAAAAGACTCCAGCACCCTTTGCAAGATGGCACGGGTCGAGGAATTGTCTTCCACCACCAGCACCCGGAGATTTCGCCGGTCTGGATGGGGGAGGAGCGGGGCTGCGGGATCCGGCGCTTCGGTCAGAGCCGCAGTGAAAGAAAAGGTGCTGCCCTGGCCCGGTGCGCTTTTCACCAGGAACACTCCATTCATCAGCTCGACCAACCGCTTGCTGATGGCCAGACCCAGACCTGTGCCGCCGTGGATTCTGCTGATGGAGCCGTCGGCCTGGTTGAAGGGGGTGAAGAGTCGACCGAGCTGCTCCTCGGTGAGCCCCATACCGGTGTCCCGGACGGAAAATTGCAACACCAGGCGGTCAGAGGTCCGCTCTTTAAGGGCGATATCCACCACGACCTCGCCTTGGTCGGTGAACTTGATGGCGTTGGTGGTCAGGTTAAGCAGCACCTGGCCCAGCCGGATCGAATCGCCAATGAGACGGTCCGGCACATCGGGGGCCACGCTGAACATGAATTCCACCCCCTTTTCCTGGGCCTTGAGAGTGGTGATGCCGGCAAGATCGGCTAACACTTTTTCCAGGGAGAAGGGATGGGGTTCGATCTCCAGTTTATGCGCCTCGATCTTGGAAAAATCCAGAATGTCGTTGATGACGTGCAGGAGGTTATTCCCGGAGGTGGCGATCTTGGTGAGATAATCGTGCAACTGGGGCGACAGCTCCCCTTCCAGGGCAAGGTGGCTGAGACCGATGATGGCGTTCATGGGGGTTCTGATCTCATGGCTCATGCGGGCCAAGAAGTCGCTCTTGGCCCTGTTGGCCTCCTGGGCTTCATCCCGCGCCAGGGAAATGGTCTCTTCCGCCTCCTTTCGAGCGGAGATGTCGTTGACCAGCCCCACGGCATGCCATTGCCCCTTGACCTGGAGCGCCGAGAGGGATATTTCCACCGGGAAATCTGTTCCATCCTTGCGCAGAGCTGTCAGCTCCACCTGATTGCCAATAATGGTGCCCTCTCCGCTTTTGCTGAAGCGCGCAAAGTTTTCCTCGAAGCCCCTTTGGTAGAGAGGCGGGGCTATCAACCGATGCAGGCCCTGGCCGAGCGCTTCGTCCCGGGTCCAGCCGAAGATCTGCTCTGCGGCCTTGTTCCAAAAGGTGATGCACCCATCGCTGTCCATCATGATAATGGCGCTCAGTGCGGTGGCGGCGATACTCGCCAGCATCTCGGTACGCTCCTGTAGGGCATCGGTCAGTTTTTTCCGTTCGCTAATGTCCTCTTTGACCGCAATGTAGCTAACCACTGCGCCGTCGTTGTCGATAACCGGGGCGATGGTGGCGTACTCCCAAAAGAGGGTGCCGTCCTTCTTGCGGTTGCAGATCTCGCCCTGCCAGGTTTTTCCGGCGGAGATGGTCTGCCACATATTGTTGTAAAATGCCGCATCATGCACCCCGGATTTCAAGGCGCGGGGTTTCTGTCCGATCACCTCGGCCAACGTATATCCGGTAACCGCGCTGAAGAAGGGATTGGCGTACTCGATGTTTCCTTCCGGGTCGGTGATCACGATGGAGAGCGGGCTCTGTTCAACGGCTTTGTAGAGCCGTTTGAGCTGCTCCTCATAAATCCTTCGCTCACTGACATCCTCGACCGTGGGCAGAAAGTAGAGGGGATCGCCGTTTTCATCCCTGACCAGCCGGATAGTCGTTCTACCCCAGACAAGTTCTCCATCCTTGCGGAGATATTTTTTATCCTCGCCGGACACCCCCGGATCGCCGGCCAGGATTCGGCCCAAGTGCTTGAGGCAATTCTCCCTGTTGTCCGGGTGAAGGAAGTCGGCAAAGGATCGGGAACGCAGCTCCTCCTCGGAGTAGCCGATCATTAGGCAGAACGCTTCGTTGGCCGTGATGATGTCCCCCGTTACTCCGATCAGCGCGGCGCCAAACGGCGCCTTGTTGAAGGTGAGTTGCAGGCGGGCCTCGTTTTCCCGCAGGGTTCTGTTGACTGCCTCCAGCTCCCTGGTGCGTACCCGCACCTCTTCCTCAAGCCGGATCGCATGCTCAGTCTGCGCTTTTTCCCGCAACTCCCTTTCCTCGGTCCGGCTGAAAGCGATGGAGAGCTGGGCGGCCACCCCCACACAGAAATCAATCTCGGCCGGCGCCCATTGCCTGATCTTCCCCTGGGCCTCCAAACAAAGAACCCCGATGATTTTCCCTTCCTGCTTGAGAGGGATGTCGAGCAGGGAGTGGATATCCAACGGGATAAAATAGGATTCCGTGAACTCACGGGTAAGTGGATGGAATCTGGCATCCTCCGCGACGATCGGGGCATCCTGATTGAGGGCGGCGGTGTAATTCGGGAATTGCACCGCCGCGAGAGCCATCCACTGGGAGAATTTTTTGTCGGTCAGCTCATACAGGCAACCGCAGGACAGTCTGGCGCCATCCTCCCGGAACATCCACACGGATACCCGGTCAACCCCCAGATGTTCGGCAAGCCAGGAGGTGAGCATCTCGTACACCGGCTCCATGGCGGCGGTATCCCGACAGAAGCGACTGAATTGGGAAACGAACTGCTCCCGTTCCTTTTTTTCGGAGATGGTTTCCATGGCGTGTTTCCGCGCCATGTCGTAGCGATGAAAAACCAGGATGGTGAGCAGGGCCAGGGCTACGCTCGCCATGATCATGGCAATTTCCAGTTCAAAAATAAAAGCTTTGTCATGGTCCCGGGACTGCCACAGGGCGGTGTCCAGAGTATTGGTGGTATCGATCAGCTGACGGAAGGTGTTGTCGTACTGCAAAGTCAGGGAGGTATTGGTCTCGTGGACCGCGGGCGCCTGCAACCGTTGGCGACTCAGAAAACGCAGGGAATCAAGCTGGGCGATAATTTCCAGGATGGCCTTCTCAAGCCCTTTTGGCGAATGACGATGGATCAGTGACTCTTCCCTGGAGGATATCGGCAGCAGGCGGGCCTGTTCGACGGCCCAGTCAAGTCGTTCCTCAATCTCTCCGGAATTCTTCTCTTGGTCACCCTCGAGGATTTCCTCAAGGGTGAGGTGGGCCGAAGTGGTACTGGCCCGTATGTTGCTGAGGTATTGGAGTTGCTGTTTGTGAAATTTCCCCAGGCTCTCGGTGAGAAAAACGGTGAAGAACTGTAGGAAGATTATGGCGACAAGAAAAAGCGCCACAACGATGCGTTTAAGCCTCATGGCGATGAGGGTGCGATCCTTGATGAGCATGCCTGGGTCCTTTGGTTGTCAATCGGGGTCCTGGCTGGCCCCCCTTGTGGATATCCCTGGCACGATACCACCCAAAAACAGGAGTAAGTAAAAACACAGCAGGTTGTTGGTTTTTTTTTTGGGGGGGGGGAGCAATGGCGGCGTCTTTATAAGCCTGTGGCCCCGGCAACCGCAATCTCTTTACCGCTCGCCAGTTAACACAAACTCCGAGGTAAAAACCTCAACACCGCCACATCAGAAACCACTAAAAAATATGTGATAAATACTTTATCACAATGAGCCACGAGAAAGAATGCGGCAAATTGTCGCATAAAGCTATGGGGGCAGCCTGATCAGTCAGGGAAAAAAAGAGGTAAATAACGGAGAAAAGAAACAGCGATGGAGACAATTCCCATGCAGTAAGACACACCATAACGAGGCACGGGAACCCTCCCCCGTGCCCCTCCCCTTCGCCATCCAATCAGCACCTACCACCCACCATTGTCATGATTGCCGGAAACAAGGTGTTCTCCCGATGCTGCCTCATCTCAAACTCATAATCCTCACACTCGCAACTTACACATAACCACTTGAAATTACGCATTTTTTATAGTTGACTTCCTCTGGGAAAATCTTATCCTTACATTGAGTAGTGTAAGTCACCCAGGAACATTCATTCTACGGGAAGGAGGCGTAACATGACACACGCATCATTGGCAAAAAGCAGAAACCGGACCAGTTCTGTAGTACAAGCAACGACAAATATGCAAATCTCAACCGGAGCCCTGGCAACCTTTGGCACGCTCTCAACCTTGGTTGGTCTGTGGGCAGTGGCCTGCTTTGTCGGGGCAATGCTGGCCACCGGCGGACCTCTCGCTCTGGCCAGTGCCTGGATTTCTGCGGTAACCGGCGGATGAAAAACAAAATGTCGGCATCCACGCTGGAGACAGTTCCCATGCCCACAGCTTTCGCCATAGCCAAGGTAAAAACAAAAAAGAAATGCCATGCCTTTCTTGGCGGCCAGCAGCACAACACCGATGTCGGCCACGAGGTTTCCAAGGCCGGCTTGGGGGTTATTCTCTGCGCCGGAGCAATCATCGGGCTGAGCGGCTTCTTCTTTATGGTTGGGGGACTTATCAAAAGTGGCGGAATAACAGGTTTTGTAAAGGGCTGGCTTACCGCCTTTACCGGCATATAAGCGCAAGATATTCAAAAGGAAAATCATTCACAAAATACAAGAAACATCCGCACAAAGATAAGCCCGGGCGTACCTTGCGTACGTTCCGGGCTTTTTTTATTTATGATTGGCAGCAGGATACTGCTTCCGGTACAATAAAGAACATCGGGGAGGCATCCCAAAAACCCGCACAACGCCAAGCCTTCGCATGCAAGCGCATCGCGAGCAAAAAGAGGTTGCCATGACCAAAGTTATCTACACGCTCTTCCTTGTCGCCGTGCTTGGGGTTATTGGCCTTGCCACCGCTCTTTTCTGGAGGCTGGAAAACACCAGTCCACCCCTAAAATACAACGATTTCTTGACCAGCCTGGAAAACAACGAGGTTGCCGAGGTACACCTCAAGGGCGGCAACATCTCGCTCACGGATATTTACGGCCGTGAGTTTTCAACCTTTTCTCCCGATGTGGGCGAGCTCATGGGCAAGCTTGCCCAAAAGAAGATTGCCATCACCGCGGAAGACGACCGCCCCTCGCCATTCTGGAACCTCTTCACCGTCACCCTACCGATCAGCGTCATCTTGATCGGCTGGCTGCTGCTGATGCGCACCCAGCAGCGGGGGGGCGAAGAAGAGCCGGAATTTGCCAAAAACAAGGCGATTCATTTCGACAAAAACAACATCCCCATAACCTTTGACGATGTTGCCGGCATCCCTGAGGCAAAGGAAGAACTCAAGGAGATTGTCAATTTCCTCAAAGAGCCAAAAAAATTCAGCCGCCTCGGCGCCAGCCTGCCCAAAGGTGTCCTGCTGCAAGGTCTTCCCGGCACAGGCAAAACCCTGCTGGCCAAAGCCATTGCCGGCGAGGCCGGAGTTCCGTTTTACAGCTTCAGCGGCTCTGACTTCGTGGAGATGTTCGTGGGGGTCGGCGCCTCCAGAGTCCGGGATCTTTTCCGGGAAGCCAAAAAAAACGCCCCCTGCATAATTTTTATCGATGAGATCGATGCTGTGGGTGCACGCCGCAGCGGAGGAGGATCGGTGGGCGGCCAAGATGAACGGAGCCAGACCCTAAACGCCCTACTCGTCGAGATGGATGGCTTCAGCCGTGACGACACCATCATCGTCCTGGCCGCCACCAACCGGCCGGATATTCTTGATCCGGCGCTTCGACGCCCGGGCCGCTTTGACCGGCAGATCACCATCCTGCCCCCAGACGTGAAAGGACGGCTAAAAATCATCCAAGTGCACAGCAAACGCGTAACCATCTCGGAAGGTGTCGATCTGGCCGAGGTTGCCAGAAACACTCCCGGCTTTACCGGCGCGGAACTAGCCAATCTCGTGAACGAGGCTGCCCTGATCGCAGCGCGGGAAGGCAAGGAGGGCATTGAAGCCAGCGATTTTAACGAAGCAAAAGACCGGATTCTTATCGGCGTCGAGCGTAAAGGCTTCGTGATCAGCAAGGATGACCGACGGACCATGGCCTATCACGAGGCAGGCCATGCCATTGTCGCCCGCCATATTCCCGGGGCCGACCCCATCCAGAAGATCACCATCATCCCCCGTGGCCGGGCCATGGGCCACACTCAGCAGCAAAGCCTGGTCGACCGTCAGGCCTACACCAAGGAATACTTACAGGCCAAGATCACCATCCTCATGGGCGGCCGGGCCGCGGAAAGAATCGGCCTCAACCAACAGACCACCGGCGCGGAAGACGATCTGTTGCGCGCCACCCAGATTGCCACCAAGATGGTGTGCCAGTGGGGAATGAACGAGGTCGTCGGCCCCCTGGCCTATGCCAAATCCGACGAAGGCTTTCTCGGAGACCAGGCAAGCCAGCTGATCTACAGCGAAACCACCGCTCGGCATATCGACATGGAGGTGCGAAAACTGGTGGAGGATAGCTACCAGAGGGCACACGCCATCCTGCTACAGGAAAAAGATTTTTTAGGGCATCTTGCGGAAATTCTCCTGCAAACAGAGACCCTGGACCGGGAGGAGATGGAGATAATCTTCGAGTGCTCCCAGAAAAAACAGGGCTCGGGAACAACAGACTCCAGCGAAGGCAAAGTTCACGAATGCATGACCTGCCCGGCCGCCAGCCATTGCGCGCATCTACCTGCACCAGGCGACTACTACTGAAACCAGATGCCCCAAGAATGGGGACCATTGTGGGCTTTTTTCCGTATTTTTGCGATATCGTGGTTGAGCAAAAAACTGACATTTTTTATTTCCACTAATCTTACCTGTTCTTAAATTCTGCAATGCTAACACCTTGAGCTGACACGTAACATGTTAAAATTATTTGTTTTTTCTTTAAACACATCTATGATAGATTACAAGGGAGGCAGCATTTCACGGAATGTGAAACCATGAAGGCAATCAAGACGGGAGGGTAAGCTTTGGTCAAATTCACGGATATTATCAAAACGTTTATCAATGGCATTGCGCGCAGCAAGGTTTCCTTGGTGGGGGCCATCCTAACCACCGTTACCTTTCCGATCCTGCTGGTTGCGGCAATCCTCGACATCATGGGAGTTGTGGAAAACGCCTATTTCGGTTTTGTCATCTACATGGTTCTGGGTCCGCTCTTTATGACGAGCCTGATCCTTGTTTTCCTGGGCCTTTTTTTCTTCAAGGGCAAGGAAGAAGTCGGCATCTTCACCTATGATTACCTCAAAGAACAATTCACCGCTCCGGACCGGTTCACCAAGATACGCAAGCTCATTGTCCTGGCAACCGCCCTTACCCTGCTCAATCTTTTTATCCTCGCCCTCATTTCCTACACCGGCTACCACTATACCGAATCCGTCGGCTTCTGCGGGCAATTCTGCCATACGGTCATGGCGCCGGAGTACACCACCTACAAAAATTCTCCCCACTCACGGGTCCGCTGCGTGGAATGTCATATCGGCCCCGGCGCCCAGTGGTTTGCCAAATCGAAGATTTCCGGGGTCAGACAGCTCGCTGCCGTTGCCTTAGGCACTTACAGCAGACCGATTCAAACTCCGGTCCACGGTCTGCGTCCGGCCCGGGAGACCTGCGAAGAATGCCATCGGCCTGAATTGTTCCATGGGGACAAGCTCTATATCCGGGATAAATTCAAAACCGATGAAAAAAACACCCATCTCCAGACCGTGCTTCTTCTTAAAGTTGGATCGGGCGGTTATCGCGGCAGCGATGCCCACGGCATTCACTGGCATGTGGCCCCGGAAAACAAGATAACCTACACCCACACGGACAGGGGGCGGGAACAGATCAGCGAGGTGACGCTCTCCAAGCCGGACGGCACCCAGGTTGTTTTCACCAAGGAGGCAGAAGCGACAGCCGGGCCTGTCGGAGAAGTCCGGACCATGGACTGCATCGACTGCCACAATCGCCCGACCCACATCTACCTCTCCCCAGATGAAGCCCTGGACCAGAAACTGCTGCACGGGAATATCCCTACCTCCCTTCCCTACATCAAGAAAAACGCCCTGGAGTTGATCACGAAGGCCTATGCCAGCCATGATGAGGCAAAAAACGTTATCGCCACCGAAATCCGGGCAAGATACCGCAAGGATTATTCAAGCCTGGTGAACAACAACATGCCGCTTTTGGAAAAGGCCATCGCCGGTATCCAGGCGGCCTACGTGGAAAATGTCTTCCCTGAGATGAAAATAGAATGGAATACCTACCGAAATTTCCTGGGCCACAAGAATGATTCAGGCTGTTTCCGCTGTCACGATGGCAGCCATGAAACCAAGGCCGGAGAAACCATCTCCATGGACTGCGACACCTGCCATGTCATTCTGGCCGAGGACGAAGAAGCCCCCAAGGTCTTGAAAACACTGCGCGGCCTGTAAGAGATGTGTTATGTTGGAGAAGGCCTGCCCCCTAGCGGGGCGGTCTTCTCCAACCTCGGTTCACGAGAAAACGATCCACCCAAAACGGATACGCACGGAGCGAGACATGACACTTGATAACAGCGAACCGATTTACCCGATCAGTGTTGCAGCAAAACTTCTTTCCGTCCACCCACGAACCTTGCGGATCTACGAAGAAGAGAACCTGATCAAGCCCGCCCGGCAAGGCAACAAGCGCTATTTCTCGAACAACGACATTGAGTGGATCACCTGCCTGCGCACCCTGATCCACGAAAAAGGCATCAGCATCCCCGGCATCAAGATGCTGCTCGAACTCACCCCTTGCTGGGAAATCACCAAATGTCCCCCCGAAAAAAGAGACCGTTGCTCAGCCTATATCGACAGGTCCATCCCCTGCTGGCAACGAGCCAGCACCGCCTGCGCCAAGGAGTTTCAGCAATGTGACAACTGCGAGGTCTATCTCCGGGCCATGAAGCAGGCCAAGGAAGTTGCAGTGGCCTGTGACTGCTGCCCTCAGCCATCACAGACCGGTGGGCAGAAATAGATCTTTTACAAGAACCTTGCAGACCCTTTACTTTTTCCAGTTTCTGACAAAATCGAACAGGGTGCGCACGGCGATACCGGAAGGCCCTTTGGGGATATAGGATTTTTCGGTAAAGTCCCAAGCTGTGCCGGCAATATCGAGATGGGCCCAGGGGGTCTCCCCGACAAACTCCTTGAGAAAGGCGGCGGCGGTAATGGTGCCGCCATCTTTTTTCCCGACATTTTTGAGATCGGCAATCTCGGATTTGAGCTGTTTGGTGTACTCCGAGTCCAGGGGCAGCCGCCAGAGAGGTTCGCCACAGCGAGCCCCCGCGGCAAGCAGCCGGTCGCACAAGTCATCGTTGTTGGACAACAGGCCGGTGCGGTGATGCCCAAGGCCGATGATGACGGCGCCGGTCAGGGTGGCAACGTCAATCACCATGTCCGGCTTGTATTTTTTGATGCCGTAGGCCAGGGCATCGGCCAGAATAAGACGGCCCTCGGCATCGGTGTTGACCACCTCCACGGTTTTGCCGCCGTACTGAGTGATCACATCCCCCGGTTTCAGGGCGGCCGGACCGGGCAGATTCTCCGTGGCCGGAACAATGGCCACCACATTCAAGCCTTTGAGTTTCGCCTGGGCAACCGCCTGCATGGCGCAAAGAACCGCAGCACCCCCGCACATATCGTATTTCATCTCTTCCATACCCGCGCTGGGCTTGAGCGAGATGCCGCCGGAATCAAAGGTGAGTCCCTTGCCGACCAGCAGCAGGGTGGGCGCGCTTGGCTTTACTGCATACTCAAGGATTACCATTTCAGGGGGACAGGCCGAACCCTGATTGACAGCCAAGATCCCTCCCAGGCCCAGCTTCTTCAACCGGGCTTGATCCATGACCGTACACGCCATCCCGTGGGCAACGGCCAACTGTCTGCCATATTCGGAAAAATGGGCCGGGGTCCAGTGACTGGCCGGCTCATTGGCCATGTCCCGGGCCTGACAGGCGGACTGGGCGCCTATTTCCCCCAGCTTGAGCGCCTTGTCCAGCCCCTTGTGGTCAGCGGCATACAGGGCCGCCTGTTTCAGCATCTCTCCCGAACCATCCGGGTCGTTTTTAGTTTTGTATTTCTTAAACCGGTAAGCGCCCAGCACAAGGCCTTCGGCCAGCCCTTCTACCATCTCCGCCATCTCACAGGCAAGATCCGGCAAAACAAGTAACAGCTCCTGGGCCTTGCTCTTCATCGCCAGGGAGGCGATGGTCCCGCCCGCCTTGCGGAACAACTCCCGGTTCAACTCCTCTTTGCCCAGGCCTACAACCAGTATCCGCTTGGCCGACGGTATGCCCTGCCCACCTTTTTCCGGATAAAAAAGCAGATGTTCTCCCTCTTTTCCGGAAAAATCCCCAAGCCCATGCACCCGCCGGACAACTTCGTCGACTGCCCCATCGGCACAACGGGGGAAACCCTTGCCTGACTGACGCGCCAGATAGACCACAAGATCGCCGACATAGGTCTTTGGTCCGACCTTACTGAACTGCAACATAAATGTGCTCCTCAATGCTTATTGCTGGAATTGGAAAAAGACAAGGCAGCCAAGCGCGGCAATCAGGCGGCAATGGGCATGATTTTGTCCATGGTCAGGGTACGGGCATATTGCAGCCATTGCTCCACGGGCAAATTCGGAGGAAGCAGATTGAAATCAGTGGTGATTGCCTCCCCGTTGGCAGCTTTGAGAAGACACCGATCGGCAATGGCCACGCATAACGGCACCCCTTGCAGGGAGTTGAGGGGCTGGCTGTGGTTTGCCGCCGCATCAACCATGACCAGAGGGAGATTCCACCAGAGGAGCAAGGCACTGCCCAACTCCAGATGGGAGATGCCGAAGATCTGTTCTTCCATCTCAGTGGCAAACAGGCCATATCGTCGCAGGAATGCGGGGGAATGGTGTAAAGCCTCATCAAGGGAGGCAAGAAAAACCAGTTTGCCGATATCATGGAGAAGCCCTGCGGTAACCGCGGTTCTCTCCTGATCCGGGGCAAGTCTTTTGGCAATGAGTCCGGCCAGCTTGCCACACTGGATGCTGTGATCAATGATATTCAGGGCATGACTATGGTATTTTTTGGGATACTGAAAGTGGTTGAGCGCACAGATGAAAAGGACCATCTTCCGGGTTCTGCTGATCCCCAGACAGCTTACCGCCCGGTGAAGATCATCAATCTTCATCCCCCTGGAAAAATGCACGGAATTGACCATCTGCAAGAGCCGGGCGGCAAGAATTGGATCCTTGCCAAGAACCTCGACAACCTGGGTCAAAGCATAGTCAGGGTTCTGAAGAATGGTTTCAAGTTCATGCACTACGGGCGGAAGAGCAGGAAGCCCCTGGCCCTGGTTCAGGAAATCCCAACACTTACGAATCCGGATCCGCGAGCGCACGGCAAGATCATGCTCCAATGAGCGTCCCAGTTCTTTACTCAAGGGCAGGCAAAAGGCCCGGTGCGCCGCCCCGGTCGCCACAAGCCTTACCAGTGCATCCGCCTCTGTTTTTTCCGAAAAAACAATCCTGATCGCATGGGGGCAGGCGCTGGTGACATAGCGCAGGAAATCCTGCTCGTGCAGGCCAGACAGGTTGAGATTACACAGGACAACATCCGGCACAATTCCGGCAAGAAGCAGCTTGAATTCCTCAATGGTTTTAGAATAACAGACAAGATGCGGCCAGCTCCCCAGTAATTCCTGAAAAGCGGCCGTGTGTGACGGATCAGAATCAACAATAAAGACCGAACATTTTTTCATGCAAACCATTGGTTGCAAATCCCCTTCCGGCCTCTCTGGGCGAGGTCATGGTGGCGCATTCAGAAAACAAAAAACAGTTTTCGCCATCTCAAAAAAAACTGAAGGAGTTCGGTGGTGTCCGGGGACAGCTACCCTCGTCTGTGTAGAGTTTATTGAAGGAGATATTTCTATTATAATACAGAGTAACCCTTACGCAACGATAATTGCATGATACAATCAAATAATTACGGTATATATCCGATAGTTGGCGCAGAAAAATTCCCCCACCGCCCCCCCGAGCTCACAAAGGAGCCCCCTGATGTTGCAATTATGTCTTAGCGCAGGTCTTGTTATTATAATCTCCGCCTTGAGCAGTGTTCTTGAAGCGGCCTTGTACTCGTTACCAATAAGCTACATTGAAATCACCAGCCAAAGCCACAGGCGGATAGGTAAAATCCTCATGGAGATGAAAAAGGATATCCACCGGCCCATCACCGCCATTCTTACCATGAACACCATCTCCACCACGGCAGGCGCCACCATTGTGGGCCTCGCGGCGGCGAAGGTTTTCGGCGACCATGACGTGATTTGGTTCTCTGCACTTTTCACCCTTGCCTTCCTCCTCTTTGCAGAGATCCTCCCCAAAACCCTCGGCGTTTCCTACTGCCGGGAGCTGGCCATCTGGATCGCCTACCCCATCCAGTGGATGGTAAAACTACTGACCCCGTTTATCCTGATAATTCAGGCCATCACCAGACTTCTCCCGGCCAAGGACGATGGCCTCCTGGTCTCAGCCCAGGAAATCCAGGCTCTGGCAAGACAAAGCCATAGATCCGGAGAGATAAGCCTACAGGAACGCCGAGTCATCACCAACATTCTCGACCTTAAGGATAAAAACGTCCGCCAGATCATGACCCCTATCACCGTTACTTTCATGCTCGACACCAACCTGACCGTGGCCAAGGCAATGCAGGCCAACGAAATGCTCAATATGCACAGCAGGATTCCGGTCTATGAAAAAAATACGGACGAAGTGATCGGCATTATCCTGCGCAAGGATCTGTTCAGCTGGGCAGCCCAGGGAGCTGAGGAGAAAACGCTGCGAGAATTCATGCAACCTGTACATTTTGTCCCGGAAACAGGACGGCTGACCGCTGTCATGCTTGAATTTTTTGAACACCGCCAACATCTTTTTGTGGTGGTTGACGAATACGGCTCGGTCACAGGCGTGGTCAGCCTTGAGGACATCATTGAAGAAATAGTGGGCAGGGAGATCATTGACGAATCGGATCGGGCCACCAACATGCGGGAGTTTGCCAAACGCAAGCGTCTCTCCTTCCTAACCCAGTCTCAACTAAATCGTTAAGCCTATGAACCTTGCTCTATTGAAATGACAAGAACGACACAAAAAGCCGTTGGCACTGCTCCGCGCCCTGCCTTGTCATTTTCCCCGTGCGATTTCCAAATAAATAGGTAACAATACCTAGAGTTAAAACGGCTGGATGCTCTGTAATCTTCTCCTCTGATAAGGATGCCCGGTGCCTCTCTCCCGCCCGATAACCATTGTCACCCACCGCCACTGTCTTGCCCACGACACTGGCGGCGGTGAGCATCCGGAAGCACCTGGCCGCCTCACCGCTTTGCTGGCAAAGTTACAGGCCTCACCGCTCAGGGATCGGCTCACCATGGTTGAGCCCCGCAAGGCGGAGCGGCGCTGGCTGACTACCTTTCATGACGAGCATTATCTTTTTCGCCTGGAAGAATGTGCCCTTTCAGGCAAGACCCATCTCGACCACCCCGACAACCAGCTTTGCTTTGATTCCTACGAGGCAGCCCTGCTCTCGGCGGGCGCGGGGCTTACGGGCATCGACCTGTTGGAAGACAAAGACCATCTGGTGTTCTGCGCAGTGCGGCCGCCTGGACATCACGCCGAAAGCAACCTGGCCCTGGGTTTTTGTTTCTTGAACAACTGCGTGCTGGCCGCCCGATACTGGCAACAGCAGTATGGCCGCCGAAAGATTTTGGTCATCGATTTTGACGCCCATCACGGCAACGGCATCCAGAGCGCCTTTGAGGAAGACCCGGAGGTTTTCTACCTCAGCCTGCATGAACATCCCACCTTCAGTTTCCCCGGTAGCGGCTATGCGGAAGAGGCCGGCACCGGCCCAGGACGAGGGGCCACCCTGAATATCCCCTTGCCCCCTGGCGCGGACGACCAGATGGTGCTCAATGCTTGGAGTAAAAGAGTTGAACCGGCCCTTGCCGCCTTTGCCCCGGAACGGATCATCGTCGCCGCAGGCTTTGACGCACACCGCAATGATGACATGTCCGGCCTTGCCTATTCCACGGAACTCTACGGCAAGTTTGGCGAGTACCTGGCTGCCTGGGCGAATCAATTCTGCCAAGGCAAGCTGTTGTCCATTCTTGAAGGCGGCTACCACCTGGAAAGCCTGGCCGACAGCGCGGCCACCTATCTCACTGCTTTAAGCAACTATCGTACAGAGGATTAACCATGTTTATCACCCAGCACATGACCAGAAACCCGGTGACCGTTTCCCCGGAAACCCTCCTCCCCGCAGTGCGGGATATCCTCCAAGGCGGCAAATTCCGTCACCTGCCGGTGGTGGATGGAGGAAATCACCTGGTCGGCATTGTCACCGACCGGGATCTGCGCTCGGCCTCCCCTTCCTCGGTGCTCTCCGAAGAGCGGATCAAGGCCTGCCATGCGGATTTCGACCAGACCCCGGTCAGCGCCATCATGAGCCGGGCCTTTTTCACCTTAAATCCCATATCCACTCTGGACGACGCCCTGATCCTCCTCGACCGGGAGAAGATCGGCGCCCTGCCCGTGGTGGACGAAGAGCAACGGGTCATCGGCATGTTTTCCATGCGCGATCTCATGGCTGCCTATCGCAGGCTTTTCGGCCTTGGCGAGCGCGGGAGCGCCATGATCGTGGTGGAGCATGACGGCAAGCGCAAACCGCTTTCCCGCATTGCCAAGGTGCTTGAAGAGCACAACATCCGCTTCACCCGCCTCATCCGCACCGAAGCAGAAGAGGCCATGCCGGAGCGCATCTATCTGCGGGTCAACACCTACAATATCAGCGCCGTACACCAGGCCCTCAAGGAGGCAGGCTTTGCCCTTGTTCTGCCGGAACTTCCCGAATTTTTTGGCTAGCAGACCTTCACTCCCGTACAGGAAAACACCATGCTCACACCTCTTTTCTTCCCGGAATCCATCGCCGTGCTCGGGGCTTCCCGCACTCCGGGCAAAGTCGGCCATGATATTGTCGCCAACCTGCTGGCCAGCGGCTATGGTGGACGGATCATCCCGGTGAATCCAGCGGCTCCGGAGGTTCTGGGCTTGCCCTGCCTGGCCGAGATTAAAAAGACGAAAGAAAAAATCGATCTCTGCATCATCGCCCTGCCCAGCGGTCTGGTTTTGGAGGCGGTGCGGGATTGCCTCGAGGCCCAGGCCGGGGCCATCACCGTGATCAGCTCGGGCTTTAAGGAAACAGGGAAGGAAGGCGCAGACATCGAACACCGGATCGCCGAGCTCTGCCAGAGCCACAAGGTGCCGCTTCTTGGCCCCAACTGCCTTGGGCTGATCAACACCGAGCACCGGATGAACGCCTCCTTTGCCAGCCACATGCCGCAACCGGGCTGCATCTCGGTGATCTCCCAGTCCGGGGCCATCTGCACCGCCTTGCTGGACCTGGCTGCCGCCCGCCACACCGGCATCGCCAAAATGATAAGCATGGGCAACAAAGCGGACCTCAACGAGGGCGACCTGTTGGTTGCCCTGGCCGCCGACCCGCAAACCAAGGTGATTGTCGCCTATCTGGAAGACATTGCCTGCGGAGACGAGTTTGTCAAAGCCGCCACCGAGGCCTCGAGCAAAAAGCCGGTGATCATCCTCAAAGCCGGCACCACCGTGGCCGGGCAGAAGGCAGCCTCCTCCCACACCGGGGTGCTGGCCGGAGCGGAGATCGCCTACGGTGCGGCCTTCATGCGCTCCGGGGTCATCCGGGCCGACAACTTCGAGGCCCTGGCCGACTATGCCGCCCTCTTTTCCATGCAGCCTCTGCCCAAAGGCAAACGGGTGCTGATCATCACCAATGCCGGCGGCCCCGGCACCATGGCCGCCGACGCCGTGGAAAAATCAGGAATGATCGTGGCCACCCTGGACCGCAACACCGCTTCAGCCCTGCGTCAGAAACTCCCCAGTGCGGCCAGCATCGGCAATCCCATCGACGTGCTGGGCGACGCCGAACCGGACCGCTATGTCGCCGCTTTGGAAGCCGCCCAGGAAGACGAGGCCGTGGACGCAGTGGTCATCATCCTCACCCCCCAGGCCATGACCAAACCGGCGGAAACCGCCCGGGCCATTGCGGCCTGCCATAAGGGCGACAAGCCCGTGGTAGTCGCCTTCATGGGCGGGGCCGATGTTATGCCGGGCCGGGATGAGCTGGTGGCTGCGGGTCTGCCGGATTACCCCTCGCCGGAGCGGGCCGTGGCCGCGCTCAAGGCCCTGGTGGAATACGCCGCCTGGCGCAAGCGCCCGCCCCGGATGGTGGCCCGCTTCCCGGTAAATCGACGCAGGGTGGAACGCATCATCACCAGGCGCTTGCGGACCAACCGGTTGCAGATCGGCGAGGTCAAGGCGAAGAGCATCTTGCAGGCCTACGGCTTCCAGATTCCCCAGGGTTATCTGGCCACCAATGTGGGCGAGGCCGTAGAAATCGCCGAACGCATCGGCTATCCCGTGGCCATGAAGATCGTCTCCCCGGACATCATCCATAAATCAGACTTGGGTGGGGTGCGCCTCAACGTGACCAGCGGCGAGGCAGTGGAAGACGCCTACGATCTCATGATGCTCCGCATCGCCCAACGAGCACCGGAGGCTTGGATCGAAGGAATCTACGTGGAAAAAATGCTTTCCCGAGGCCTGGAGGTAATCATCGGCATGAGCCGCGACCCGCAGTTCGGGCCCATGCTCATGTTCGGCCTGGGCGGCATCTTTGTCGAGGTCATGAAGGACGTCACCTTCTACCTGGCCCCCATCACTAACGATGAGGCCGTCCAGATGCTGATGTCCACCCGCTCCTACGAAATCCTCAAGGGCAAACGCGGACACAAGGGCGTCGATCTGGCGGGTATTGCCAACGGCCTGCAACGGATCAGCCAGCTGACTACCGATTTTCCCCAGATTGCCGAGCTGGACATCAACCCCTTTATTGTTGGGGAAACAGGCACGGAACCGGTGGTGGCGGACGCGAGAATGACCTTACAGATCATGGGGGAGCCGCGATGAGCAGCCCAGCATCCTACGATCCCGACTGGCAGGAAAAATACAGCGACATGATCGCCACGCCTTACCAGGCCGCGGCCAAAATCAAACCGGGCCAGCGGGTCTTCATCGGCACGGCCTGCGCCGAACCGGTGCTGCTGGTCAAGGCCCTTACCGAGCGGGCCAGCGAGCTGGCCGACGTGGAGATCATCCAGTTGCTCACCAAGGGCGACGCCCCATACGCCAGCCGCAGCCTGGCCGACTGCTTCTCGGTGAACAGCTTTTTCATCGGCGCCAACATCCGGGAGCATATCCAGCAAGGATTGGGCAACTACACCCCCACCCTGCTCTCCGACATCCCCCAGCTGTTCAACTCCGGCCAGCTTCCCATCGATGTGGCCCTCATCCAGGTGACGCCGCCGGACGTACGCGGCAAGGTGAGCCTGGGGGTTTCGGTGGACATCGTGAAAAGTGCGGCGGAAAACGCCTCGCTGGTGATCGCCCAGGTGAATCCGCTGATGCCCTGGACCCTGGGCGACAGCTTTCTTGACATCTACGATCTCGACATCCTGGTGCCGGCGGCAAGCCCGATCATCGAACGGGAATCCACCCCGGTGTCCGCGGATACCCGCCGCATCGGGGAGCACATCGCCGCCCTGATCGAAGACGGATCAACCATCGAATTCGGCATCGGCCGCATTCCCCACGCCCTGGTGGAATTTTTGCACCACAAAAAAGACCTGGGCATCCATACGGAGATGCTCACCGACTCCATCATCGACTTAGTGGAATCGGGCGCCGTCACCGGTCAGCGCAAAACCACGGACAAGGGGAGGATCGTGGCCAGCTTCTGCATGGGCACCCAGCGGCTCTACGACTACATCGACAACAATCCCACCTTCTGCTTTAGACCCACGGAATATGTCAACGACACCCATATCATCGGCAGACAGCACAAGATGGTGGCCATCAACATGGCTCTTGAAATCGACCTCACCGGCCAGGTCTGCGCCGATTCCCTGGGCTCGCTCTTCTATTCCGGCATCGGCGGCCAGGTGGATTTCAACCGGGGCGCGGCCCGCTCTATCGGGGGCAAACCCATCATCGCCATGGAGTCAACGGCCAAGGATAAAACCATCTCCCGCATCGTCACCCGTCTGACCCCAGGGGCCGGAGTGGTCACCACCCGAGGCGAGGTGCATTACGTGGCCACGGAGTTCGGTATCGCCTACCTGCACGGCAAGAGTGTGCAGGAACGGGCCCTGGCCCTGATCAGCATCGCCCATCCCAAGTTCCGGGAGCAACTGTTCAAGGAAGCCATCGAGGCCAAGTATCTCCGCCAGGATCTCGGCGATGTGGAGGGCCGCTTCATGATCGCCTCCAAGGAGATGAACACCACCATGCTTCTTGAAGACGGCACCCAGATCAATTTCCGGCCGGTGCATCTCACCGATGAACCCCGGATGCGGGACATCCTCTACGCCCTTTCCCAGGAAACCCTCTACTACCGTTTCATGACCCACAGCCAGCGCTTCGGCCACAAGCAGATCCAGAACTTCGTCTACATCGACCACCGCAAGGACGCGGCCATTGTCGGCACCCTGCCGGAGGTGCACGGCGAGGAGATCATCGCCATTGGCCGCTACTATCTCGACGAAAAAACCAACCGGGCCGAGGTGGCCTTTATCGTCCGCGACGAATGGCAGAACAAACGGATCGGCTCCTTTTTGTTCAAGCATCTGGTCACCATCGCCAAGAAAAACGGGATCGCCGGTTTTTCCGCCGAGGTGCTGCGGGAGAACAAACGCATGCAGGCCATCTTCCTCCATTGCGGCTTTACGGTGAAGAGCAGCCTGGAGGAAGACGTTTACAGCTTCCAGATTGATTTCTGAACTGGTAGCCGGAGCCGAAAAAAGTCAGGTCCAAAGTTCTGGATCGACAACGCCGATCTTTACCGCATAGCGCACCATGGCCATGGGATCATGGATATCGAGTTTTTTGACAATATTTGACCGATGTTTTTCCACGGTTCTCGGACTCAGATAAAGCATCTGGGCTATGCCCTTTGTGGGATGCCCTTCAACCGTGAGACGGAAAATCTGCTGTTCCCGTTCGGTCAGACGGTCATAGCCGGAGGTGGCGGATTTTTTCTCCGCCTCGGGATTCAGATATTTCCTGATCACCTCGGCATTGAGTTTGGCGCTCAGATAATATTGCCCCGCGTCAACCTTGAGAATGGCATCAATCACCTCCCTGCCCGAGTCGGTTTTCAAAACATACCCCCTTGCGCCCGCACACAGCGCCCGATGCACATAGGCCTCCTTGTCGTACATGGAGAGGATCACCACCCTTGTTTCCGGCGCCACCTCCCTGAGCAAGGTCAGCGCCTCAAGTCCGTTTAAGCCGGGCATGGCAATATCGAGCAGGATGACCTGGGGTTTCAGCTGCTTGGCTTTATCCACGACATCCCTGCCATCCACAGCCTGGCCGACCAAATCCATGGCCGGATGGTCCATGAGAAGCTGGCACATTCCCTCACGGACAATAGCATGATCATCAGCCACCAATACCTTCAGTTTGTCGCTCATAGTCTAGCTCCGAACAAGTCCGCTCATCATTTAAAAATGGATGGTCTCCGGCTGGGGAATCGGCTGGCACACCTCCGCCCGGAGTACCATCCCCTCGCCCCGGTGTGAACGGATGACAAGAGTTCCACCGATCGCCAGCATCCTTTCCTGCATGCTGCGCAAGCCAAGGCCGTCATGGGTTTTCAAGGGAAAGCCGGACAGGGGCTCCTGATCAAAGCCCCGGCCGTCGTCGGCAAGAGTGAGGATAAGAGAGGGGTAGCTGAAAATCATCCGGGCCGTGACGGTTTTCGCCTCGGCATGTTTGGCGATATTGGTCAGTCCCTCCTGAAATATGCGATACAAGGCAATTTCATATTCGGGCATTATTTTTTTCTCTGCCCCGACAATTTCCATGGAGGTTCGGATCAAAGGATAGCTCTCGGCAAAATTCCGCATCCCCCATTTCAGGGCCGGCAGAAAACCCAAAGTATCAAGCAGATCCGGCCTGAGTCTGTTTGTGGTGCTGCGAACAATAGATCCTATTGTATTGATCAAGCCATCGATTTCCGTGAGTTCGGGCAAGTCGGACTTTCCGACGAAGACGAGTTTTTTCTGGAGCATGTCGACCTTGTGGCGCATGGAGAGCAATTTCTGGCCGAACTCGTCGTGCAGATCCCGGGCGATTCGTTTTTGTTCTTCTTCCGTCGAGTTAATTATCCGCCGGGAAAGATGCCGGATTTTTTCCTCCGCAAGTTTCATCTGCGTTATGTCGCGGTGCACGCAGTGCATGAGCTCCGTGCCATTGATGGTGAGCCTGTTCCCCCGGCACTCGATGAAATTTGTCCGGCCGTCCTGCCGCAGCCAGGAATACAGTCCGGCGCAGCGGCCATCTTCGCGAATAATGCCCGGAGAGTGGGTGCGCCTTTCATCTCCTGTTGTTTTAGTAAAAAATTTCTTAAGAGTTCTGATATCGGCAAGATCAAGAAGGTCTATTTTATCACGCCCCGCCAACCTCTGATAGCTCGCATTGCAGTCGATAAACTTTTGCCCCTCGTCCACGTTGGGCAATCCGTAGATGCTGATCCCGTCGGTGCTGGTCTCAAAAAAAGTGCGATCCCGGGATTCCGACTCCCGCAACCTGTCGAGGATTTCCATATAGGTCGTGATGTCCTCGGCAACTCCCACCTCGCGGTATTTCCTGCCGGTCTGGTCGCATACCATGAACACCTTGGCGCGAATCCAGCGAATGGATCCATCCGTCCGGATAATCCGGAACTCAAGCCCTTGCTCCCGGACATTTCGAGAAAAATGTCTTGCGAGCACCCAGTCACGGTCCTCGGGATGCACGGCATCCAACCAGGAGTCCGGCTTCAGGTGGAGACTTTCACAGGTTTTACCCCAGATCGTTTCATAGGCCGGACTCACGTACAACATCCGCTCGGCAGGCAGGTCGCGGATCCAAAAAACGCTGTTGATATTCCCGGCTATCTGCCGGAACCGTTCCTCACTTTCGCGAAGCTCTGCCTCCGTTTCCCTTTGTTTTTCAAGAGCCTCCAACAGTTCGGCAACCTTCTCCTCCAACTCCCTGGTCTGCTCGGCAATCATCTTTTCCTGCTCGCCGCAGGCCTGCCGCAGTGCATCTTGCGCTTTCTGCAGTTCGGTCACGTCGCGACCGATACTGTTGACATGAAGGGCTTTACCGCTTGGACCATAGTGACAATTGCATTTCCAGTGAAGAAAATGCTCCTGGCCATTCCGGTCCAACTGGCGGTTGCCCCAAACGACGACTTCCCGGCGCTCCCTCAGCCAGTCTTGAAAGGCCATTTGCGTCTCCGCGCGGTCTTGCGGATGCACAAAGTCGAAGGCCGAGAGGCCGAGACATTCCTCCGGTTCCAAGCCGAAGATTTTCTGAGCGGCATGATTGACAAAGAGCAATCTGCCTTGTGAATCCACCTGGGTGATCAAGTCTTCGGTTCCCTCGACAACCTCCCGGTATCTTCTTTGGCTCAGGGATAATTCTTCTTGGAGATTCTGGCCGCAGGCAATGGCATCCAGCAGCATTGTATTGGTTGACTGCAGGTCGATAGTCCGCTCTGCAATCAACCCTTCCAATCCGGTCTGGTATTTCGCCAGCGCCGTCTCAGCCTGCTTGCGGGCCGTGATGTCGTGAAAAATCCCAACCAGGCCGACCGATTCTCCTTCCCCGGAGACAATCGGAGCTTTGACCATGTGCACAGTCCGTTCTTCTCCCCCGACAAGATACATCTCCTCTGTTTCCTCTGTCTTGCCGGAAGTCATAACCCGCCGGTCGTCCGCCCGGTATTTTTCCGCAAGATCGCCGGGGAAGAAGTCACCATCCCTCTTACCGACTATCCCGTCAGGGGTGATTCCCAGATCCTGAGCAAAATTTTCATTGCAGTACAGATAGGTTGACTCGGCATTCTTCACAAAAATCTTCTGGGGAAGGTTTTTGAACAGCAGCCGCAGGAAAAGTTCCTTCTGGAACAGCTCGGCATGCAACCGCTTGACCTCGGTTATCTCGGCAACAATCACTCCTGCCCCGACAATATCCCCTTGGCAATCATGGATGGGAAATTGGGAATGTACCCAGTGACGCAGTTCTCCCTCCCCTCTGGGCAGTTCGCTGCTGATCTCTTTATTGCAGGCCGCCTCACCGGTTGCCAATACCCGCTTGAGGCCCTCCTCGATTTCCGCGGCAGCAGGGGCAGGCAACACCTCTCGGGGGCGCCTGCCGAGGTGGTCCGCAAC
>JBAZCG010000040.1:0-27541 GCA_041671085.1 Desulfurivibrionaceae bacterium
GACAAGGAAAAAGCCCAGAGCGAGGCCATGCCCGCAAAGGACTCCGAGTCCCTCACCGCCTGGATGAAGGAAGTGCTGGGCGAGCAGGTGAAAGAGGTCATCGCCTCAAAACGCCTCACCGACAGCGCGGCCATGGTGGTTAATCCAGACGGCTTTGTCACCAGCAGCATGGAACGGATCATGCGCGCCTCCGGACAAGGGCTGCAGCAGTTTGGCGGCAAAAACCTCGAAATCAACACCACCCATCCCCTAATCAAGGGTTTGGCCGGACTGAAAGACAAGGATGCCGAGGTGGCTTCAAGCGTGGTGGAGCAGATCTTCGACAACGCCATGATCCAAGCCGGACTCATGGTAGAGCCTAGGAACATGGTGGCGCGGAGCTACAGGATTTTAGAGCGGCTGGTGGGGAAATAAGCGAAAGCTGAAAAATAGAAAGTGCGGCTGGAGTAATCGCTTCAGCCGCACTTCTCATTAAATCAACAAATCAACGATCCCCCCGTTCTTTCCTTTTTTTCTTTCCGCAGGGACATTTACACAATCCTTTTTTCACCCTCAGTGCCGGACGAAGAATTTTTCCGGGCGGTACCTGCCCGAAGGCTTTATAATAGGGTAGCAAGGCAGCTGGCACAACTATCTTTTTCACCTTTGGATATGCAACTATGACGGGAAAAATTCTTTATACCCTCCACGAAACCCAGGCTCACCTTGACGAGGGCTCGGTGCTGCTGGTGGATATCCGCGATCAAGACTCCTTTGCCCAAGGACATATCCCCGGGGCAGTCAACTTGCCGGAGATTTTTTCCTTTCTAAGCGTGAGCAACCCGGACGGCTTGGCTGCCTTGCAGAACACCTTTGCCGCAAGTTTCTCCCGCGTTGGCGTCTCCCATGAACGGAAGGTCATTTTTTACGAAGACAGCTTCGATACCCGGTATGGTGCTTCATGTCGTGGGTACTGGCTGGCCTGTTATCTCGGCCACCGGGATTGCGGCATTCTTGATGGCGGATTTTGGGCCTGGCAGCAGTACGGACTACCCGAAGAAATAGAAGAGATCCCCCCCGTTCCCAGCCGGTTTATCCCCCAACCAAACCACGCCTTGATGGCCACCAGGGAAGATGTTCTCAATGCCTTGGGCGAGTCAAGGACCATTCTCCTCGACAACCGGGATGCCAACGAATGGCTGGGCCAGACTTCCTCGCCCTATGGCTTCGACTTTGCTCCCCGGCGGGGGAGGATTCCCGGAGCCCGATGGATTGAATGGTACAGTTTCATGAGCAGGGAGGCGATCCCGGCTTTCCGGCCCGCCCACGAAATCCGAGCTCTATGCGCCAGCCAGCAAATCTACCCGGACAGTGACATCATCATCTTCTGTTTCAAGGGCTCGCGGGCGGCCAATACCTATGTGGCGCTGAAACTGGCTGGTTTCACCAGGCTGCGGGTCTACTTCGCCTCCTGGAACGAATGGGCCAGGGACCCAAACCTGCCCATTGAGAGCGGTGAGCCGCAGGCCGCTGCCGTCTAACGAAACGACGCTGTCCGCGCTTTTCCGGCAGGTAAGGACAAGGAGAGCCAGGATGCCATTTGTCGATCTCCCCGATGGAACAGGCAAAGTCTATGTCCCCGAAAAAAACCAGGATAGTCTGCAGAAACACCCCTGTCCGGACTGTTTTTCCTGTCAGATGTGCTGCGATGACCGCTGCCAGCGATGTCTGAGCCGGGGGGGAGGGAAAGGCTGTTGCCGCAGAGGGGACATGCCGGCAACAGAGGGGGCTGACGAAGCCAGCGCGCGGGAGCCATAAAAGTTCAGCCCGCCTTCACCAAGCCGGTTCGGATGGCAAATTTCACCAGCTCCGCAGTGGAATGCAGATTGAGTTTGTTCATGATCCGTTCCCGGTGCCGGGAGATGGTCTTTGGGCTTAAAGTAAGGATTTCCCCGATCCGTGGGGTGGTGTTGCCTTCGGCTACCAGCTCCAGCACCTCCCGCTCCCGCAAGGTCAGGGCATCCAGGCCGGTGTGGTCCGTATCTTTCGAGGAAAATTGGGATTGGCTGGCCAGTTCGTTGTAATCCTCAAGAAGCCAGCGGGCCAGGGCGGGCAACAGATAAACATTACCAGACGCCACGGAACGGATGGCCGCCACCAGTTCATCGGCTGCGGCTTCCTTCGTGAGATAGCCCTTGGCCCCGGCCTGGAGCATCTGGAAAAAATACTGTTTGTCTTCATGCACCGTTAGTGCGAGGACAAGGCAATCCGGGTACAATTCGACAAGTTTTTTGGTTGCCTCAAGGCCGTCCATGAGGGGCATGCTGATATCCATCACCACCACGTCCGGCGCAAGCTCGGCAACCTTGCTTAAAGCGTCGATCCCGTTTCCGGCCTCGCCAACCACCTGAAAATCAGGTTGGGTTTCCAGCAAGGATTTCAGGCCTGTTCTAACCATCTCATGGTCATCGACCAGCATTATCTTAACCATCAGTCACAACCTCTTTTGGGTATCCCGGTGTTACGAAGCCAAGACCGAAAGGCCCTGACTGCTTGCGCTAATGATACCAAACCTTGGCGGGAATTCCGCTCTTTTTTTGTCGTAGGATTTTTTATTGCCAGCCCCAGGGAAAAATGGTCAATTGGCGGCGAAACTACGAACCATTTCGATCATAAACCTCACCCGCGCGGCCCATTTCATGGAATTTCCGACAATCCTGCTTATCGCCCTAGCCCTGGCTGTCGATGCTTTTGCCGTGGCCCTGGCTGCCGGGGTCAGCCTGTGTCAGGTCAATGCCAGACAGGTGTTCCGTCTGGCCTGGCATTTTGGTTTTTTTCAGGCCGGGATGAATATCCTTGGTTGGCTGGGGGGGCTAACGGTTCGCTCGTTGATTGAGAGCTTCGATCACTGGCTGGCCTTTGGACTGCTCGCTTTTGTGGGGGGAAAAATGATCTGGGAAGCAATCCGGGAAGCAAAGGAGGAAGGCGAGGGCGCGGATCCCACCCGGGGTCGAATGCTCATCACCCTCTCGGTCGCCACCAGCATAGATTCCCTGGCCGTGGGCCTGAGCTTTGCAGTGCTTGAGATCAGCGTCTGGCTCCCGTCCCTGATCATCGGCCTGGTCGCCGCTGGGCTCACCGCCCTCGGTCTGCGGTTAGGATGTCTACTGGGTGCGGCCTCACGTTTGGGCTCTCGGGTCGAGGTTGTCGGCGGCTTGGTGCTTATCGCCATCGGCCTAAAAATTCTCCATGAACACGGGGTGTTCTGACCCCCAGCTTTCGCTTTTACCACTAAAAAAAGTCACGTTCATCCGCAGAATCTGTGGGTAGACTTCAGGATATGGGGGGCAATGAATCCACCCCCCATTCCGAGACAAAATTCGTGGACGGATCAGTACCCGGCTGCGAGCGCAGCGTTCAGAAAATCAGAAAACGCCCCCAAATCAACAGCCTGGTTATTGGAGTAAGGTCCAATATACAAAAGACGGTCGTTCCCCACGACAAGGCCCGCTGCAGTATTTTGATAGCAACGATATTGATAGCCGGAAATCACCCCGGCCTGGGGCCGTTTCGGGGCGAACCAATCCGGCAAGAATCTTCCGCCCAGTTAAAAAACCGAATGACGGAAGAGGATACAACATCGGTGCCGCCACCGGTTCCACTTGAACTGGTGAGGACCAACTCAATATTGTCAGCATAGCCATCATTGTAGGATCCGGACACACGCGTCATTGTCATCGTCACCTGCGCACTCCGCGTACCAACCGGCGGAGCCCCGGTTGTGGAGCGCTGCAGCAGACCGGTCGTGTTCTGACGATCCGCAGGCGTAACGGGGCCTAGAGAAGTCGCCCCCAACGCTTGTCCCGTCCCACTGTAAAAGGTTAAGGCGAGAACCGTATTGTCGCCCTGCGCTGAATAGCCGCCGAGCCAGCCAGAGAAATCATAGGTCGCGGTTCCCGCATCAATTTCTGTGGCGGCGAAACTCAGGTCAATTTCCTGATAAGCCGAAGCCTGACTAATATTTTCGTTTCCTGTAAAGAAATTAGCCCCCCTGTCTGTGGGGCCTGGGTCTGACAGCCTGGGGTAACCGGAATTCGTCGTCTGATACTCATACACCCCCAACTTCCCATCAGCTACCCAGCCAGTATAACTTGTTAGGAGAGACCCGTTTCGACCGGCGGTCTGCGCTTCAGCATCGCCATTGACCACCAAATTGACCCCAAAAGTGCCAGCTTGGGCTGGACTTCCCGACAACATCCAAAAAACCGGAAGAAAATACATCAGCTTGCCTAAAAAAGTCCATTTCCTCATAACTGCCTCCCCACTTAAACGATTACGTACTTCCCTAACAGAGAACAATAAATGATCTGGTTACCATCGAAATAAATTATGAGCTACAGAGGCTGGACATTCAGATGTTCCTAAGCTAGTCTATTTCGATTAGAGATTTGTAGCATAGACAACTGGGCGAAAGCTTGAATTTCTGCGACATTATGGCGGTACGATCATAAAAAAAATAACCATATCCTCAGGCCTTTCATTTCACATCGCTCCTCGAGCGCTGAATCTGGAGCGTGATTTCTCACCAAGAATCTTGTTCGCCGACTCCGTTCGGCATGTAATCGATGGTCATGTGGGCGCAGAGCCTTATTACCAAATCAGCACGAAGCACGCCGCTCGGGCCTTGAAAGCATCATCACTGGAGCAGCGAATGCGCGAGTTGTTCGCTCTCGATCTCAACCCCTTGATTTGTATGACCAGGCAACTCAATTCCGAGCTCGCCCTGTTCAAGGCCTGGAATGTTTATCAGCAGCATGTCTCATTGTCGGTGCGGACCATCATTTGCGAGCAATCAAACGAATTGTTTACGATCCATCGCCGACAAGTCTCCTACGATATCGATCCTCCGGCGGCCCGCGATGCGGCACTCTGCGCCATCGATATCCTGAAAGATGCAGCCAGGTGTAAGCGGGAACAAACGCAAGAGGATAATGGCAAAGAGAAACTGAACTTTTCCTCAATGGCGGCCATGCTCGGCCTGCAACGCACGGTGGCTTTCGAGGCCGCTCTGTGCTTTGAAGAAATGCCCGGCTTGAAGGTAAGCGGACTGTGTCGGGCTATGGGATGTCACAGGCGAACACTGGAACGACATTTCAAAGAAGTTGGGCTCACGGCGCTTGAGCTAAAAATGGCCTGCGCTCTCTCGGGAGCGACGAACAGTTTGTGGGGCGGGTTATCTCTGGCAGAAATTGCTGTCGAGCATGGTTACAGCGATCAGGCGCATATGACGCGCGCCTTTCGCCATGCTTGCGGTCTACCGCCATCGGTTCTACGCAGCCTCGTTCACGGTTCCTTGGTTAGCAATCGCCAGACCACAGAGCCGAAATCGACGGGCTCCTGTCAACAAACCTCCTTGATTACTTCAGCGGATCACATCCGAAGTTAACGAAAACATGACGACGTCTATATATCTTGCGGGGTCGATGCCGAATCGGTGAGGTCGCTTCCACAACCTGCGTGGGACCACCTCTTAAGCACGGGTAACTCAAGGGGGCCTATTTAGGGAGGGATATGTATAGTGGCCCTCCCTAAATAGGACAGATTCAGATTTCCTTCATAGCAACCAGTTTCAAGGCGTGGGTGGTGCATTTGGTCACACAGGCCGGTTGCAACCCCGCATCCAGGCGGTCCATGCAGTAATCGCATTTCACCGCCTTATTGGTTTCCGGATTATGTTGGGGGATGCCCCAGGGGCAGGCGCCGGCGCAGGCCATACAGCCGATGCATTTAGGCACATCCACATAGACGATGCCGTCTTCCCGTTTCTGCATCGCCCCGGTGGGGCAAATGGTGACACAGAACGGATCCTCGCAGTGGTAGCAGGAGCGGAACTTGAACTCGGTTTTGGGGACCCCCCGCACCGATTTGAGCGGTTCATGGCTTATCTCGCAGAGAATCGGGCCCACCGGCAATCCCTTGTTGGCCTTGCAATGGACCACGCAGCCGTGACAGCCTATGCACCGTTTGCTGTTGAGATACAAGGTGTAGGTGTTCATAGTTCCACCTTCCGTTGATGGTTTTTGGAGCTTTTCCGTACGGTGACAAAGGTCTCGCAGAGGTTGAGGCCGCCGCCCACGGGGTCCATGTTCTGCAGCTGGCCCTTCATGAGTTTTTGATCGCTCATGCCCGCATGGTAGGCCCTGGTTTGGAGGGGAATCTGACGGCCAAACCCGTGCACGGTATAGACCGCCTCGGGATGAATGAAATCCGTCAGCTTGGCGGTGATCACGCTGGTGATATCGCCGGAGATGACATCGACGAAATCCCCTTCGGCAACCCCCATCTTGCCCGCTTCCCTGGTGTTGATCCACAGGGTGTTCTCCGGCATCATCTCGTTGAGCAACGGGTTGTTGATGGTGTGGCTGTGGGCATGTAGGGGTGAGCGGCCGAACACCAACCGATACTGGCCCTTCGGCGGCTTGGCTGGGCTCTCGTAGGGCTTCCAGGAGGGAAATCCCCATTCGCCAAGCTTCTGGCTGACGATCTCGATCTTGCCCGAAGGGGTCTTGAACTTGCCTTCCAGCTTCTCCCGGTCGTATAGCACCGGTTTGTCCGCATATTCGACAAAACCTTTTTTCTCGAAATCGGCGAGGGAAAAGCCGGTGGGCTCCAGCTGCCAGGCCCAGAGCTCCTGCATGGTGTTGTGCGGGAAATATTGATCCAGCCCGAGTCGGCTGGCCAACCCCTTGATGATGCTGTAGAGGTCGCGGGTGTCGGCCTGGGGTTCGATGGCCTTGTTGCGCATGATCATTCGGGGCTTCATCCCCTTTTGCAGGGCGATCATGCTGTCGCGCTCAAGATACGTCGACTCGGGCAGGATCACGTCGGCATACCAACCGAACTCGCTGTAGTGGGTGTCGACGGAAACAATCAGGTCGCAGTTGTCCAGCGCCTCTTTCTGTGCCTGCGGGTCGGGAAAGCAGGAGAAGGGGTCGTGGCGGACGCAGATGATTCCCTTGATCGGATACGGGTTGCCCGTGGCCATGGCCTTGTAGAAAAGATGGAAAAGCCCCGGTCCTTTTTCGAACTGTTTGTACACATCTCCCACCCCGTCGGCCCTTTTGGCGGTCGGCTTGGGCGAGAGTTCGTTGAGCGCGCGCGGACCCTTGCCGCCGCAGTCTCCGGCGCCCTTGGTAAAGATGAGGCCGCCCTCGACCTCGATGTTGCCCATCAGGGCGTTGAGGCAGTTCAAGGCCCGGCTGGCGTAAAAGGAGTCGTTGTAGCGGGAGAGCATCCAGCCCGGATGGAAGACGACCTTGGGCCGGTCGGCAATGAGCTGGCCGACCAGACTATGGATGTCCTTGGCCTTGATCCCGCATTCCTTGGCTGCCCATTCCGCCGAGTAGTTTTCCACGAAATAGGCCAGCTCGTCAAAACCGGTGGTGTACCGCTCCACGAACTCCGCGTCGTACCCTTCGGCCTTGATGATTTCGTGGATCAGGGCCAGGGCCAGGGCGTAATCCGTGCCGGGCCGCACCTGGAAGAAATTGGTGGCCTTGATTCCGGTCAGGGTCTGGCGCACGTCCACATAGGTGAGCTTGCCGCCCTTGTCCAGCATGTCCATGACCTGATTGACCTCGGCGGGCCGCAGGGAGGCGAGGATGTTGCGGCCGAACAGCACCAGATGCTTGGCGTTTTTGATGTCGTAGATAAAGCCTTTTCGGCCCAGGCCGAACAACGAGATGCTGGCGTGGTGCACATTCCGGCCGCAGGCGCTGTCGTGGTTGCTGTAGTTGGGCGAGCCCAGGGCATGGGTAAAGGCTTTGACCAGGTCCTGGAATGGGCCGCCCCTGGAGCTGGCCATGATCGCCTCCGGGCCATGGCGGTCGATGATGGCCTTGAGCTTGTCCGCGATGTAGTCAAGGGCGAACTCCCAACTCACCGCTTCCCAGCGCCCGGCTCCACGGCCGCCCTTGCGGATCAGCGGTTGCTGGGGGCGTTCCTTGTCGGCTACCAAGGCTGGCCCGGCCGAACCCTTGGCGCACAGGGCGCCTTTCAATAAATGCTGGTTGCCTTCGAGCCAGGTCACGGTGTTGCCCTCGACCTCGACCCGGATGGGGCAGCGGACGGTGCACATGCCGCACATGCTCCAGACTGATTTTTTCATGGTGATGACTCCTGTGGAGGTGGCTTGCCGGGCGCGGCTCAATGGGCCAGCGCGGCGGATACCTTTTGTTCCAGCTCGCTCTTGTCGATGGGTTTTACGCAATAGTCCGTCGCGCCAAGGTGCAGGGCCTGCCGGGCTGTTTCAATGGTCGGATACCCGGTGAGCATGATGACCCGGATCGTCGGGTCCGCACGCTTGAGCTCTTCCAGCACGCTGAGCCCATTGGTTTTTTTCAGATTTATGTCCAAAATTGCCAGATCCACCTGGTTTTTCCTGGCATACTGCAAGGCTTCCTGCTCTTCGGTGAAGATGGCTACCTGGTGTCCTTTTTTGCTCAGGATTCGCTGGGTCAGTACGGCGGCATCCAGGACATCATCCAAGACGAAAATATTTGCCATACATTTACCCTCTTTTTTGTCCGCAGGGTGCTTGGGCCAAAGGTTTATCCCGAGGCCGGAGCCAGGTCCGGTCCCACGGCGAGAAATGGGAGGAGTACGCCGTGGAACCGAATCTGGACGATGGGTTTTTTAATAAACGCCCAACAGGTTCAGGGAGAGCAGCAACAGTCCGCCGCAGGCAATACGCTTCACCACCGTCGGGCTCACCCGTTTGGCGATCTGCGGGCCGAGGTAGCCGCCCAGCAAGGCGGCGGGAAACATGGCCAGAAAGAGCAGCAGGTCGAAGTTGCCGAACTGCATGTGTCGGACGGTGCCCATGGCCGTGTTGAAGAAGATGGCCAGAAGCGAGCTGCCGACCACGATGTACATGGGCAGCCCCAGGGCGACGGTCATCAGCGGCACCATGAACGGGCCGCCGCCGAAGCCGAACATCGAGGACATAATGGCGATGAGAAAGCCGCCGAGACAGCCGACCCACATGTTGACTTCAAATTCATGACCCCAGAAATCTACTTTCATAACGGATTCCTCCTGGTAATATTCTTATTTTTGTTGAAATCGCTAAAAGACGCGCTTACAACGGTTATCCGTTGGTAACTCGTTTATTTTGTGTCGCGGACCTTTGGCCGCTTTCCCCTTTTAGCGAGACCATCATTTTTGATCCGTGGGACAAGCCTTGGTGCCTTCTTCGCCTTTTTTGGCACACTCTTCCGCCCGCTTCTTGAACTCTTTCAGGATGGCCTGCTCCTTCTTGTTTTTCTCAAGATAGCCGGGGGTGGTTTGCCAGTACATCAGGCCTGCCAGCACCATCAGGATCCAGCCAAAGGCGAACTTGAACTGGTCGAGAGTGATCATCTCGGTGAGCTTGGGGCCGATAAAGCCGCCCACCAACATGGCGCAGCCGACGCCGATGCCGAGCTTCCAGTTGATAAATTTGATCTTTGAGTAGTTGTAGATGCCGCTGCCCTGGGAGAAGAGTACGGTGGGCATGACCGTACCTGCCACGATGGTGTGGGGCAGGGGAAAGAGTGATACCAGGATGGGGTTGAGAATGAAGCCGCCGCCCGCGCCCATCAGCACGCCGAAGATGGAGATGCCCAGACAGAGGACAAAGGGCCAGATCAGGTTGATGCTGGTGCCTGCGGAATCAAGATACATGGTGGGAAAGGTCACGGCGTTGTCGAAGGTGGCGGCTTCGCTCTTGACCTTCTTGACTGTTTCCTTGTCGCCTTCCTTAATGCGCTCGGTGACGGCTGTGACGGTGACGCTGTATTTGCCAGGGGCTTGGCCGGCGGGCATCTTGATTTTGGCGGTGTAGGCGCCGTCGGGTTGGGTTTCGACGTTGGCACCCAGCAGTTTGTCAACCTTGCCGAAGCGGCCCTTCACCAGCTTCATGGACTCGCGCTTGCTCTCTTTTTCGTCCATGGGGTCCAGCAGATCGCCGCGGGAGCCGATGATGCTGGCCATGATGGTGGCTTGATAGCTGTCAATCTTGATCTTGGCCGGGGCGCTGTAGGCCGCGTCGGCGCCGATCTTCTTCAGCACCTCGGAATATTTCCAATTCTTGCCTGCGGCCTTGGCGGCATCCAGTTCGGGCTGCATCGCCTTGGGTACGAGAATTTTATAGAACGCGGGCATTTCATGGGTCAGGTAAAACTTGTAGGGGATCTTGCCGGTTTTTTCATCCTTTTTGCTGTCGAAGCGGTTGGCCCGCACCTTCTTGTCGGCGGAATAGTACTCGACATAGACCTGGGCGCCTGCCGGGGCCTGGCCGCTGACGGTGATCTCTCCGCCGTTGGCAAGCGAGGTTTTGTCGAGAGTAATGGTTGGAGCAGGGGTCTCTTCTTTGGCCTGTGCCTGCGGGGTGATGGGCAAGGCCATCATCACCAGGGCGAGTAACGGCAACATACTGAACTTGATTTTCATACCATCCACCTCCTGTCTGAAATGAAAAAATTGTAAAAAACGGCTTGTTCCCGAAGTTCCCCCTGTTGTGCCGTGACACCTCCTTTGTGGATTTCATTGTCTGGCGGGCGCGGACGGTTTGGTGGAACATGGCCGTTCGTGCCTGATGCTGGGGAGGGTGTCGGTGCCTCCACTCTTGTTTTTGGTAGAGCAATAACAGTGCCGAACAGACCGTCTGGGGGATATTTTTTCTTATCGTTTTGATTGTGCGTGGATGTTGCTATTTTCCGTTGCACGCGGCAGGGAGGGAAAAGATCTGGAAACAGAACGAGGTGTGCCGCAAAAAAGGTGCAGTGCACCTTTTTTGCGGCACGGCGGTTTCTTGTGGCAAGATGATGGGCGTTGGGGGAAAATTGCTACCGGAATTTTTCTGAGGTAAGACCAAAGCGTTGCATGAGTTTTTGAAAGGCCTGGCGATTCATGCCGCTCGCCTGGGCTGCGGTCGTGACATTGCCGCTGTTTTGCTGTAGGGCGTCGGCCAGATAGGCGGCGGAGAAATCCTCCACCAACCGTTGTTTGGCGAGATTGTAAGGCAGGGTGTGTAGATTTTCGTTGATTGGTCGGCTGGCGCAATCCTCCGTCTCGGGTTCTTCCATTTGCCTGGCGGAGATGGTGCGGTCATCGGCAAGCAATACCGCCCGCTTGATAACATTCTGGAGTTCCCGGACATTCCCTTTCCAGTGACGCTTCACCAGGGCGGGGATTGCATCCGTTGCAAGGGCAAGACCCTCGCGGTCATATTCCCTGGCAAAGGTTGCAAGAAAATGCTGGGCCAGGGCAGGGATGTCTTCCGACCGTTTTCTGAGGGGCGGCATGGTGATGGTCACCACGTTGAGGCGGTAGAAAAGATCTTCCCGAAAAAGCCCCTGGCGCATCTTTTCCTCCAGGTTCTGGTTGGTGGAGGCCAAGACCCTGACATCCACGGCCAGGCTTTTTGTCTGGCCCAGGGGCATGATCTCTTTTTCCTGGAGAACCCGGAGCAGCTTGGTCTGGAGCGTTGGGGGGAGATCGCCTATCTCGTCCAGCAGCAGGGTTGAACCGTTGGCCTCGAGAAACAACCCTTTTTTGTCGTGGGTCGCCCCGGAGAAAGCGCCCCTGGCATAGCCAAAAAGCTCGCTTTCCAGGATGTGTTCCGGCAGGGCAGGGCAGTTCACGGTGACCATGGGTTTCTTGTTTCTGGCGCTCAGCCCATGCAGGGCTCGGGCGGCAAGCTCCTTGCCCGTGCCCGATTCGCCCCGGATCAGCACAGTGACATCGGTGTCGGCCAGTCTGCCGATCAGCCCGTAGACCTCTTTGATTTTTGCCGAACCGCCGGTGAAACCGGGAAAGGCATCCTGCTCGGCCAGCCGGCTTTGCAGCCGCCGGTTTTTTTCAAGCAGGCACAGGTGTTCCAGGCAGCGTTGCAGGGTATGGAGCAGGTGCTCGTTGTCAAAGGGCTTCTGGATAAAATCATAGGCCCCATTTTTCAGGGCGGTAATGGCGGATTCCACCGTGCCGTAGCCGCTCATCATGATCACGGCAATGGCTGGGTACTGTTCCCTGATTTTTTGCAGGAGCGCGAGGCCGTCCAGCCCAGGCATCTTGATGTCGGTCAGCACGAGGTCCGGCTGCCAATTTGCCAAAAGCTGTAAGGCGACCTCTCCGGAGGGGGCAGTTTTCACCTCGCACCGGCATTTTTTGCGCACGATCCGCTCCAGCATAGAGAGCATGTCACGGTCATCATCAACGATGAGGAGCGAGGCGGAAAATTCACCTTCCGGGCAGGAAAAATTGGGCTGGTCAGCACTCAAGCAGTCATCTCCGGCAAGAGTCATGTGGGGCGATTTTCGAACAGCTCCCCATTGAATGCCTCATTTTTCTAAAAGAATCAACATCTTCTTGTCGATTGTCAGGTCAGGATACCCCTGGATATCGCTTGCGTCAGCAGGGGCAACCTGCTAATTGTGAGCATGCATCTTCACATTCTGGACAGGGGGGAGATTCCGAATGAAAAGACACGCTTTTTTACTGGCCAGCCTTTGCTTGCTCTGTTGTAGCTCCCCGGCCTGGGCGGTGCAGGCGCATGGGCAGGCGGAAGGTCCGGTGGTTCACCTGATGGCCCACCTCCTGTTGTTTGTGGCCCTGTTGCTCTTACTCTATGTCCTGCACACCAGGCCGCCGGATACCGGATTGTCCTGGAAATCCCTCAAGCTGTCGCTGCTTTTTTTTCTCCTCTGGGACTTGGATCATCTGTTCATCCACTGGTTTGCCGGGGAGATGTACGCCGATATCAGGGATTCGGGCATCAGTCTGGTGGGGGATTATTTTGTCGGCCCCCGGACCCTGCTTAATTTTTTCTACTATCTGGGGCGGTTTGACCATCTGCTCTGTGTTCCGGCACTCTGGTTTTTCACCAGCGCCCTGCGCGATTTCTCCGAGGTCATCGAAAAAAGGCGGCAGAACTGTGCCGGGCAGGTCTCATGATGGAAGAGGCTTTCAATCTTCCTCTGTTTCCTGTTTATCTGGTGGATTATCTCGGCGCCACCGTGATGGTTATTCTTGCATTCTCCGCCCTGTTTTTTGCTAGGCGTCTGACCCGGTTGGAGCCGAAAAACATCCTCTGGGCATATTTCTTCTGGTTCTCCCTGGTCATGGTGGTCTTTTCTCTTTCCCGTGGGGTGGGACATTTTCTGCCCTATGTCTTTCGGCTTGCCAACCTGCCGGAGCTGTGGGAGGTTCTTGATCCCTACAGCGGCGGGTTGAATACCATCGCCCTTTGCGGAGTGGCGATCCTGACCCTCCACTATCACAACACGGCGATTCTCATCGATAGGGCCAAGAGTGACGCCCTTTCCCTGGAGATTGCCAATGAAAGGCTTGTGGAGGCGCATGCCGACTTGTCCCGACTGAATCAGACCCTGGAGCAGCAGGTGGAGGAGCGCACCCTTGATCTGCGCCTGTCCGAAGAGAAATTTCGTGGCTTTTTCGAAGGCTCGAAGGACATGATTTATTTCTGCGATGCGGCGGGGAGGTTCTGCGATATCAACGAGAGCGGTCTGCGTCTTTTGGGGGTTGAGCGGCGGCAGGATCTTGTCGGGCAACCCCTGGCCGAGTTTTTTCTCGACCGGGAGTGTGGAGCGCAGTATCGGGCCTTGCTTGTCGCAGATGGGCAGGTCAAGGATTTCGAGGCGGAGTTTGTCGGTCGGGAGGATGGTCCCTTGTATTTGATGATCACCGCCTCGGCCATTACGGATCGGGCAGGCGCGACCCAAGGCTATCAAGGAATTGCCAAGGATCTCACCCATTTCAAAAAAATGATGGAGCAGTTGGTGCACTCCGAAAAGATGACCTCGGTGGGCCAGCTTGCCGCCGGGGTGGCCCACGAAATCAATACCCCGCTCGGGATTATCCTTGGCTATGCCCAGTTGCTGGAGGAGGATTTCGATGCGCAGACCGAGGTGCACGAAACCTTGGGCATCATTGAAAAACAGGCGAAGATCTGTCGGCGGATCGTTGCCGATCTGTTGAATTTTTCGCGCCAGACCCTGGAGCATAACAAGCTGTATGGTGATCTCAACCAGTGTCTGGAGGAGGTGTTGGCCATTGTCAACCACACCCTGAACATGGTTCATATCTTTATCCATCGTTGCCTGGCCGAGAATCTGCCCAGAACCTGCTTTGACAACGAGCGGCTGCGCCAGGTTTTTGTCAATCTGCTGACCAATGCGCATCATGCCATCGGCAGCGAAGGAATCATCGGGGTCTGGAGCCGCTGGCACGAGGAGAGCGGGCAGATCGAAATCATCATCGGCGATTCCGGCTCCGGCATCCCCCAGGATCAGCTGGGCCGGATCTTTGATCCTTTTTACACCACCAAGGGGGTTGGCAAGGGCACCGGGCTGGGGTTGTCCGTTTCCTTCGGCATTATCCAGGATCATAACGGCCGGATTGAGGTCAAATCCCCGCCCGTTGAGCCGGAGCTTGTCGCCCTAGATATGCATACGACCTTTCATATCTTTTTGCCGATCATTGCCGCAGGTCAGGAAAAGGAGCAATAACGAGATGGCGCGGATTCTGGTTTTGGACGATGTGCTGGACGCTGGGGTTCTGATCCAGAGAATTCTTCAGAAGAAGGGGCATGTGGTGCACGTGTTCCATGACGAGGATGAGGCTCTTCGTTTCACGGAAAAAAATTCGGTGGACTTGGCGATTCTCGACATGAACCTGCGTAAGATGGACGGCCTAGATGTGCTGTGTGAGATGCAGAAGGCGTTGCCGCGCCTGCCAGTCATCATGCTGACCGGACTGCCCGACGTCGATATGGCGAAACAGGCGTTTGCCTATGGGGCTGTCGCCTATTGCGCCAAGCCCATCGACAAAGAGAGGCTGGAAGAGAGGGTTGCCCAGGCCTTGTTGGAGGGGGAGAATTTGCAGGAGCAGTGAGTCTAGGCCCCCGGTGGGAAGGGGCAGACAATCTCCCGCAGGGGAATGCGCTGGTCCGGGGGTAACCCCTGTATGTGGCACCAGGCACGATTGAGCTCGGCGAGGCGGGTGTTGAACTGGTCCAGGAATAGGAGCTTTTCCGGGACAAAGATATAGTCGGCCGGGAAATTCAGCGGGCAGGCCGAGACCTCTATGGTCTGGCGCTCTTCATCCACATAGGCCAGGGGCAGCCCCTGGGTCCGGCAGATGACGGGGCGGGCCACATAGATGCTGCACAGATCATCAATGAGCAGGGGGCAGCGCTCACCGCCTTTCGTAAGGTTTTTTTGCCCAAGTTGTTCCTGCCTGGTCGACGGCAGGGCGGCAATGGCGTCCCGCAAGCAAGCGGCCTCAATGGGCAGCACGCTGAAGGCCAGGCAGCAGGAGATGCAGCCCGGTCCGCAGGAGATGGCTGCTACATGCATCTTCCCTATACGGGTGACCTCTGTGTCAAGGGTGGCAAGCAGTTGCTGGTAGTCTTGGGCGTAGATCATGGTGCAGTCATGAAAAAAAGCCGGAAATAATTGTGTGTAACGAAGAGAGGTTGGCTGTATCTGCTTGGCAAGCTTCCACAAAATGTCCTTCTCGCGTTTTCATGCACTTTTCCCCGGACCCGCCGCATTGATGAACGGAAAAAATTTCCGGTCCGTCTCGAGCATGTGGAGCATAATCACCTCGGATGCCAGAAACTGAAAAAGATCGCTGACCGTGAGCGTGGATGCCTCGAACTTCCGTGACAATTCGAGACCCTTTGCGAGCAGTTTGGCGTGTTCCGCGACGTGTTGATTCCTGTCGGGGAAACCAATTGTCTCAAGGATTAATTCCTCATCGTGAAAGTGTTTGCGGACCTCTGTAAGCAGTCGGCTAATGATCGCGGAAATCTCCGTGGATGGGCGAGTCGAGAGAACCGCTTCAAGCAGCTCGTTGGAGAGGTGAAAGAGGGCCTGATGTTGTGAGTCGATGAGCGGGTTGCCGCAAGAGAAGGAGTCTTTCCAGGCCAGACGCACAAGGTTGCCTTTGATTTCTTCCTCGGCATCACGCGGAGCGATGAATTCCACCCGATTGCGGCCAGAGGATTTTGCCAGGTAGAGTAGCTCATCCACTTGGGTCACGATGTCTACGGCCGATTCACCTGTACTGCACTTTACGGTTACAACACCCAGGCTGGCGGTGACGTAGTCTGCTAGGCTCGACCCTTTATGGGGAATGGCCAGGGCTATGATCCCCTGGCGGATTTTTTCGGCGATGGCAACTGCACCGTTGCTGTCTGTCTCCGGCAGGATGCAGACGAATTCTTCCCCGCCATAACGGGCGACCAGGTCAGTCGTGCGACCAACGCAATCTGCCATCACCTGGGCAATCTGTTGCAGGCACTCGTCGCCTTTGACATGCCCGTAATAGTCATTGAACGACTTGAAGAGGTCGATGTCCAACAGGATCAGGGACAGTTTTTCCTCAGAACGTGCATGTCTGGTATATTCTTGGGCCAGGACCTCGTCAAAACGTCTTCGATTGGCTATCCCGGTTAACCCATCAGTATTGCTCAGGGCTTCGAGTTTGTGGTTTGATTCCTCCAGCGCCTCCTCGGCCCGCTTGCGCTCGGTTATTTCCTGAAAACTTTCGACACACCAAGCCACCTTGCTCCTGGCGTCGCGGAGCGGTTTGGCGGTGACGATGAAGTGCCGGGCGACTCCATTTTTTTCCTTGATGGTTTCGTAGGTATATGTGCTCGAGCCGGCCATGATTCGGGTGAGTGGACAATCTGCGGTGTGGCAGAATTTTCCTGGTCGATGTTCATAACATTTGATCGTTTTTTGTTTGTCAGGAAGAGCGCCAAACTTGGTCCAGTACGACTCGTTTGCCATCAGAATCGTATAATTGTTATCGGTAACGCAGGTCGGAACAGGGCTGTTGAAGGTGGCGTCAAACAGACGGTGTTTTCGTTCATAGAGGGTGCCGCCAATGAAGATGAAGATAAGACCGATGACCGCCACCGAACCGAAACCGGCAAAAATGTGGAGGTGAGTGTGGGGGGGATAGGGCAGGGAAACGCTGAGGCCGCCCCGGATGTCACCTTCCCTGTATCCCTGCTGGGCGTGACACTTGAGGCACTCGGGTCCGGTAAGGAGGGGGGCCATGTAGCGGAACCAGGTGGAGGCGCCATCCTCGAAAAATTCGCCCTGCTCCTTGACTCCCTGCTCGAAGGACTTGAGCCATTTTTCCTCCCACTCTGTCGCCTTGTTTTCAGGCCTGATCGGCTTGAGGCTGGTGATGTGGAACTGAATGCCGCTCTCGTTTTTTTGAGCCAGTTCTGCTATCTGCCGGGTCATGTAGGAGGGGTTGACCTTGGTCAGTTTAAGGCCGTTGTCGGCGGTCAGGTCCCGGCCTTGGTTCGGCAGATATTTGTTGGGCTGAGTTGTGGTGGTGATCGGGACATAGACCCCGCCGTGGGAGGCATTCCATTGGCGGCTGATCACGACTTGCTGGAAAAAGGCGTTGGCTGCGCTTTGCGCCAACAGCTTTTTCTCCCGGCGGGTGTCCATCTCCATCCAGGCGAGGAAAGTGCCGGTGATGCAAATCCAGACAGCCATCGCAATCAGGATCAGGTTTCCTTTGCTGCCTTTCATCGAGGAGACTCCTTCTGGTGGCTGTATTCCCGGCTGCTGGTTACGGCTGGGGATTCACCCTGGGAAAAGGGAGTTGACCACGAACTACGCGGAAAACATTGATATTATAAAATAGTAAGAATCAGAAGTCGCGATAAAAGGGGTGCTGGTGGCTGTCTTTGCTCTTAATCTTTGGTCAAGGGGTTTTTTGAGAATGCAGTCCACACAACAAAAAAAAGGGAACCAACTAATTTAGTTGATTCCCTTTAGGATTTCTGGCGTCCCCAACGAGATTTGAACTCGTGTCGCCGGCGTGAAAGGCCGGTGTCCTGGACCGGGCTAGACGATGGGGACTAATATCCGTACAGAAAATGGTGGGTCGTGCGCGACTTGAACGCGCGACTCTCTGCTTAAAAGGCAGATACTCTACCGACTGAGTTAACGACCCAACCTGTAGGAAAAAGCACTTTTACAACAGTCGGTTTTCCGTGTCAAGTCTTTGCTGTCTTCTTTTTCCTTTTTTTGCCCCGCCTTCTTCCCCGTCGGTCTGCCGGATAACGCCATGAGCTTGTGTAATTATTGGGGTTTTCCGGCGGGGGCTGCGCTGCTTAAATAGCTTGTGGCGGTCGCCTGGGTCTGCTATATCTTCTGCTTTGTTGCGGACTTTTAGGATGGAGCTTTTGCGCGGAGCAGGGCTTTTTTTTCTGACTATTTATAATGGGTGCGCCATGGGGTTGTTGGCCAGATCGGCAAGTTATGTCCGCTATGCGGTGGAAGGGGATCTGCCCGCGAATTTTTGGGAGTTCGCCGCCGAGCGGATCGCCAGAAATTCCTTCCGGGATATCGACGAGAGCTACGAAGAACGGTCCGTGGGTTGGGTTTCCGTCCTGAACATGTTCGACAGCGAGTTTGCCTATGCCTCGTACGCGGCAGCGGACCATGTCGTGCTTTCCCTGCGCCTGGACGAGCGGATGGTGTCGTCCAAGGTGCTCAACAAGTTCTGCCTCAAGGAAGAGGAGCGGCTTAAAAAGGAGCGGCAGATTCCCAAGCTGGCCCGCGCCCACCGGGTGGAGATCAAGGAAAGCGTCAAGCTGATGCTGATGAAAAAGGCGGCGCCGACCCCGGCGGTCTATGATCTCTGTTGGAATCTGGCCGAGGCCACGGTGCTGTTTTTTTCCACCAGCCAGAAGGCCCAGGAGCTGCTGGAGGAATTTTTCAAGCAAACCTTTGATCTCAGCCTGATGTTGCAGGTGCCGTATCTCACCGCCGAACACCTGCTCGATGCCCCCGGCCGCGAGGCCCTGGCCGACATCACCCCCGCAATCTTCATTTGACCCCAGAGGCTTACGCGTATGGATTTGCTTGATATCATTGATGAAAAACGATTTGTGGGCCAGGAGTTTCTCACCTGGCTCTGGTTCAAGAGTGAGGAGCGGGGGGGCACCATCTTTCTTCCCGAGGCCGGAGAGGATATCCAGCTGGTTTTTGAAAAGCACATGATGCTTGAGTATGGCGAAGGCGAGAACCGCGAGAAGCTGATCTGCCGGGGGCTGATGACCGAATTGCAAGAGGCGCGCACCGGCCTGGCCATGGGCAAGAAGTTGGAGCAGGCCCGAATCTTGCTGACCCGGGGGGAGTATGAATGGAACCTCTCCTTCAAGGCCACCCTCATGGAGTTTCGCAATGTGAAGCCGCCCAAGACCATGGGCTCCGCCGAAGAGGGCAACGACCCCGAGGCGGTGGAAGGCAGGCTGCTGGAGCATCTCAGCCTGCATGAGATGGTGGTGCGCACCGTGGATCAGCTGTTTCGGATGTTTCTTGAGCTGCGGATCGGCTCGGGCTGGGAGCAGGAATTGACCCGGGTTCAAGCCTGGGTGCGAAAAGGAAAAGAGACACACTGACCGGCGGTTGTGCCCTGTCGCCGGTTTCTATCAGGGAGAGAAGACCATGGAATTTGAAACTGTCATCGGCCTAGAGGTCCATGCCCAGCTCAAAACCAAGAGCAAGATTTTCTGCGGCTGCACCACCGCCTTCGGCAACCCCCCCAACACCAACACCTGTCCGGTCTGCCTCGGCATGCCCGGCGTGCTGCCGGTGCTGAACAAAAGGGTGGTGGAATATGCCATGAAAATGGCCCTGGCCACCAACTGCGCCATCGGCCCGTTGAACCAATTCGCCCGCAAGAATTATTTCTACCCCGACCTGCCCAAGGGGTACCAGATCTCCCAGTTCGATCTGCCCATTGCCGAGCACGGCTGGGTGGAGGTCGAGGTGGCCGGGAAAACCAGCCGAATCGGCCTCACCCGTATCCACATGGAAGAGGACGCTGGCAAGCTCATCCACGACGAGCGCGAACCGGTGAGCTATGTGGACCTCAACCGCACCGGGGTCCCACTCATCGAGATCGTCAGCGAACCGGACATCCGCTCGCCGGAGGAGGCCGCGGCCTATCTCAAGAAACTGCACGCCATCCTCCGTTATCTGGACATCTGCGACGGCAACATGCAGGAGGGCAGTTTCCGCTGCGACGCCAATATCTCGCTGCGGCCCGTGGGCCAGAAGGAGTTGGGCACCCGCACCGAGCTCAAGAACATGAACTCCTTCAAGAACGTGCAGAAGGGGCTGGAGTTCGAGGTGCGCCGCCAGCGCGATCTGTTGTTGGACGGCGGCAAGATCATCCAGGAAACCCTGCTCTGGGATGCGGATCGCAACGTGACCAATTCCATGCGCTCCAAGGAGGAGGCCCACGATTACCGCTACTTCCCGGACCCGGATCTGGTGCCGGTGGTGATCGACGAGGCCTGGATCGAGGCGGTCCGCGCCACCCTGCCCGAACTGCCCGATGCCCGAAAAAATCGCTTCACCGAGCAACTGGGGCTGTCGGACAACGACGCCTCGGTGCTCACCTCCTCCAAGGAGCTGGCCGATTATTTCGAGGCGGCCTTGGCCCGGTATCCCAACGGCAAGAAACTTGGCAACTGGCTGATGACCGAGTTGATGCGCTTGATGAAGGGCGAGGAGGCCATGGATATCAGCCAGTGCCCGGTTTCTCCCGAGAATCTCGCTGCGTTGTTGACCATGATTGATGCAGGCACCATCAGTGGGAAGATCGCCAAGACCGTGTTCGAGGAGATGATGGTCTCCGGCAAGGACCCGGAGACCGTGGTCAAGGAGAAGGGGTTGGTGCAGATGAGCGATCAGGGCGAGATCATGGCCATCGTCCGGGAGATCATTGCCGCCAATCCAGAGCAGGCGGCGCAGTTTCGAGAGGGCAAGACCAAGGTTATGGGATTTTTCGTGGGCCAGCTCATGAAGCAGACCGGGGGCAAGGCCAACCCTGGGCTGGCCAACGATTTGTTTGTTAAGGCGCTGGCGGAGTAATTTGGCTGGTTCGTTTCTTTGCTTGCCCAAAGAAACGAACCAGCAGCGAAGCGGCGAAGAAAGGGCACCCCAGGCACTCGCCGTGTGATCAAGTCACACTGCTGTCCCGCCGATGGCGGGATTCCTGCGCTCGGCTGCGTACCAATGGGGATTTGTGTCCCGTTGGCCTCCTTTCAAAAACAGCATATGTGAAAACCTCCCGGAGTTCGCGGCCAAATATGGATAAAACCGACTGGCAGAAAAAAGGCGACGGTCACCGGCAGCGGCTGCGGGACAGGTTTCTCGGCCATGGACTAGAGGGCTTCACCGACGCCGAGGTGCTGGAGCTGCTGCTTTCCCTGGGCACCCCGCGTAAGGATTGCAAGGAGAGTGCCCGTCTGCTGCTTAAACAGTTCGGCACCCTGGCCCAGGTCTTGGATGCAAGCCAGGGTGAGCTTGAGCTAGTCGACGGCATTGGGCCGAAAAACGCATTTGCCCTGCATTTTGTTCAGTCCGTGGCCCGGCGGTATCTCAAGCAGCGGTTGGTGGCCAAGGAGTATCTCCGCTCCTCCCGCGAGGTGGGGGAGTATCTGGTTCACTCCATGCGCGGCCTCAAGCGCGAGGTGCTGATGGCGGTTTTTCTCGACGCCTCTCTGGCTATTCTCGACACCCAACTGGTGGCGGAAGGAACCCTGGCCAGCAATACCGTGCACCCCCGCGAGTTGATCAAGCTGGCTCTGGAGCACCATGCCGCCTCGGTGGTCATCGCCCACAACCATCCCTCCGGCAGCCTGACTCCCTCGGCGGAGGATACCAAGCTCACCCGCCATCTCTTCATCGCCCTGGGTTTTGCCGGGATTCAGCTTCTGGACCATCTCATCGTGGGTGAGGGTGAACAGCCTTTCAGCTTCGCCGACCATGGCTTGCTGGAGGATATCCGTCGCCAGTCCCGGGCGCTTGTCGCCGGAGATTGATGGTGCCCAATCCCGCCATCAATCCAAGCAGCGGTGAAGAGCCCCCCGGCCTTTATCTTCACATCCCTTTCTGCAAGAGCAGGTGCGCTTACTGCTCCTTCAATTCCTATGCCTGTAAATCCCCACCGGCCGCATACCTGGCCGCGCTGTCCAACCAGATTCGTTACTGGGCCGGCCAGCAGTGGTGCCGGGAGCGGATTTTCACGACCCTGTTCATCGGCGGCGGTACCCCGACCATCTATGGCGGCAGCGAGCTGGCCGATCTGGTTCGCCTGTGCCTCACATCCTTCATCTTCACGGAAGATGCCGAGATCACGGTGGAGGCCAACCCGAACACCGTCAGCGAACAGGCGCTTTCCGCCCTGCGCAGGGTCGGGGTCAACCGACTGAGCCTCGGGGTGCAGGCCTTTTCCGACCGGTTGCTGGCCGGGCTCGGTCGGAGTCACACGGTGGCTGAGGCCGATGCCGCCATCGGCGCAGCCCGGAGGGCCGGGTTTGCCAATATCAATCTGGATCTGATGTACGGTCTGCCTGGTCAGGGCGTAGCGGATTGGCAGGACAGCCTGACCCAGGCCCTTGCCCACGCGCCGGAGCATCTGGCTTGCTACGAGCTGACCATCGAGGAGGGGACCCCCTTTGCCCGGCTGGTGGAAAAAGGAGGCCTCATCCTGCCTGACGAGGAGGAGGCCTTGGCCATGGCCGAACTCACTCATGCGTTTCTGGCCCAGGCCGGGTTGCAGCGTTACGAGATTTCCAACTACGCCGCACCGGGCAGGGAATGTCGCCACAACCTCAACTATTGGCGAAATGGCGGATACCTTGGCCTGGGGGCCGGGGCGGTGTCCTGTCTCTCCGGGTTCAGGTTTGGCACGGTGCAGGAGCCCGAGGTGTTTACCGGACTGGTCCAGGCAGGGGAACTCCCGCTGGCCGAGGGTGAATGCCTGCCGTTGGCACCCCGGTTCCGGGAAAGTGTGGTCATGGGGTTGAGGATGCTCCAAGGGGTCTCTTTTGCCCGGCTGCAACGCCAGTTTGGTTTGACGCCGCCGGACTATTATGGGAAGATACTGGACGATTTGCGTCGGCAGGGGCTGGTTGCGGTGAGCAAAGACAGCCTGCGCCTCACGGCGGCAGGGTTGCCAGTAGCCAATCAGGTCTTGGCCCGGCTTGTCTGAATGGATGTGGCGAGAACGTTTTCCTTTGGGGGCAGTCAATGATCCTTCCCACTAACAGTATTGCCAGGAAACTGCTGGTCACCATGTCGTTGGTGGTGGCTGGAGTGATCCTGGCCCTTGGTGGTATAGAAATCATCCAGGAGTATGGCCGTTATCGGAGCGAGGTCGATGCGCTTTGGGGGCAGCAGGTTGAGGCGCGCAAGAAACAGCTTGAAATGCAGGTCGCCGAGACGATCTCCTACATCGAGTTCAAAAAGACCACGATTCGGGATAGGGTGAATGGGAATCTCGAAGACAAGGTCCGCGATGCCCACGGGGTGGTGAGCCATCTCTGTGCGGTGAACAAGGGATCGCGCAGCAAGAAAGAGCTTCAGGCCCTGGCGCGCGAGACCTTGCGGCCCATGCGGTTCAATAATGGCCGGGGGTATTTTTTCATCTTTGCCGTGGATGGTACGGTGGAGCTTCAGGCCGTCCGGCCCGAGATGGAAAAAGCAAATCATTTGGGCATGCAGGACAGCAAGGGGAAATTTGTCGCCAGGGAGTTGATCGACATTGCCAGGAGCAAGGGAGAGGGCTTTGCCTCCTACCTTTGGCCCAAACCGGGTTTTCCGCCTGATCAGGAATTCGAGAAGATTTCCTTTGTCAAATACCTGCCGGAACTGGACTGGGTCATCGGCGCCGGTGAATATCTGGAAGACACCGAGGGTGAGGTCAAGGGTGAGGTGCTGGAGCGCATTGAAAAGATGCGTTTTGGCGGGGATCAGTATGTCTTTGTCGGGCAGTGGGACGGGCTTACCTTGAGTTACCCGGCCAAGGGGAGGAATATGCTTGAGCAGGTCGATGCCAACGGCCTGAAAATCGTGCGGCAGCTGATCGAGCTGGCCCGGAAGGACGGCGGATTCCTGCGCTATGTTATGCCGAAATTGGGCGAGGAGCGCAACTCCTTGAAACTCAGCTATGTACGTGGAGTCAAAGATTGGCAATGGTACATAGGTTCAGGAATCTATCTTGATGATCTTGAGACTGCCAGCGTTGGTGCCCGGCGGGAGTTGCAACACGAGATTGTCCAGGTTGTCTGCCTGGACCTGCTGTTGATGTGTGCTGCCCTCCTGGTTGGGTTGCTGTTTGTTCGCAAAACGGCAGGGCGGATCCAGCAGGCCTTTGGAGCCTTTGAGGCTTTTTTTGAAAAGGCGGCCCGGGAAAAGGTGGAAATGGAGATCTCAGGCCTCCATTTTGCGGAGTTTAGGTCTTTGGCTAAGGCGGCAAACCAGATGGTGGCCGAGAAACGGGCCATGGATGAGGGTCTGCGCAAAAGTGAGGAGAAATATCGGGTTTTGATCGATACCACCGGCACCGGTTTTGTAAAGATCGATGGCGAGGGGAGGGTGCTGGACGCCAATCAGGAGTACGTACGTTTGACCGGGTACGAAAATCTGGCCGAGATTCTGGGTCGGCGGGTGACCGAGTGGACTGCGGAACCTGATCAGGTCAAGAATCTGGCGGCGGTAAAGGAATGCCTCCGGCTGGGTTTTATTCGCCATCACCAGATTGATTATGTCGATGGCCAGGGAGAGCTCACCCCGGTGGAACTCAATGGCACTTTGGTACACAGCGAGGGGCAGGCGGAGATTCTCACCATCTGTCACGACATCAGTGTGAGGAAGGGGCTGGAAGAGCGATTGCGCCAAGCCCAGAAGATGGAGGCCATCGGCACCCTGGCCGGAGGAATTGCCCATGATTTTAACAATATTCTGGCCGCCATCCTTGGCTATGCCGAGATGGCCAAGCGCAGTCTTCCAGAGCAGGTAGACAGCGCCAGGGCCGATATTCAGGAGGTTCTGCGGGCCGGTCTGCGGGCCAGGGATTTGGTAAAGCAGATTCTGGCCTTCAGTCGGAAAAGCGGGGAGGAGCGGACTCCGATCTCTCCCAAGCCCATTGTCAAGGAGGCGCTCAAGTTTCTGCGGGCCTCGATTCCGACGAGTGTTGAAATCCGTGAGGATATTGATCCGGATTGTGGCTCCATCCTGGCCGATCCCACCAATATCCATCAGATCGTGGTGAATCTCTGCACCAACGCCTTCCATGCCATGGAGGCGGCAGGGGGTGTCCTGACGGTGGTCATGAAGAATGTGATGCTGGATGAAGGCGATCTCGCCGGAGAAGGTGACCTGCTCCCTGGTCAGTATGTGCTGTTCAGCGTGCGTGACACCGGGCCGGGGATGACGCCTGAGGTGCTCGCCCGGATTTTTGATCCGTATTTTACCACTAAGGGCGTGGGCAAAGGCTCGGGTATGGGGCTGGCTGTGGTGCATGGCATTGTCAAAAGCTATGGCGGCATGGTGCAGGTGGAAAGCACCTTGGGCAGCGGGACGGTTTTTCGTGTCTATCTGCCGCAGATCGGCAAGGGGGCGACTGCGGCGGAAACCGTGCAGGAGTGGGCCCTTCCTTCCGGTCAGGAGCGGATACTTTTTGTGGATGACGAAACAAGCATTGCCGAGATGGGCAAGGCCATGCTTTCCGGGTTGGGCTATCGGGTGACGGCCCGCACCAACCCCCTTGAGGCCTTGGAAGAGTTCCGCAGCCAGCCGGGGGATTTTGATCTACTGGTCACCGACCAGACCATGCCCAAGATGTCCGGGGTGCAGCTGATTCAGGAGGCCAGAAAAATTCGCCCAGGTCTGCCGGTGATCCTCTGTACCGGGTACAGCGCGGCAATCAGCGAAGAATCGGCTGTCGAGCAGGGCATCCGCCATTTTCTCATGAAGCCCCTGACCATGCGGGTGTTGTCCGAAACGGTACGACAGGTACTGGAAGAGAAAGTAGCTGGTCCACGATAAAAAGAAAGGCGGCAGGCGAGAATGGCGAAAGAAAAAATATCGTATGTGTGCAGCGCCTGTAACGGAGTGTTCAGCAAATGGGCCGGGCAGTGTGACGGCTGTGGCGCTTGGGATACCCTGGCTGAGCAACAGCCTTCGTCCGCGGCGGTGAGCCGTTTTCAGGGCTATTCCGGCAGCCTGGCCCAGGTGCAGACCATGGCCGAGGTAGGCAAAGATGAGTTGGTCCGTTTTTCCACCGGCATGGGCGAGCTGGACCGGGTTCTCGGTGGCGGTCTGGTGCCGGGCTCGGTGGTGCTGATCGGCGGCGATCCGGGGGTGGGCAAGTCCACCGGTCTGCTCCAGGTCTGCTGCAATCTGAGTTTAACCCGCAAATGCCTCTATGTGACCGGTGAGGAGTCGCTCCAGCAGATCGCTATGCGGGCCAGGCGGCTCGGGTTGCCGGACCAGGCCCTGCTCCTGCTGGCCGAGACCAGGGTGGAGGATATCTGCGCCACCGCGCTCAAGGAGCGCCCCGAGGTCATGGTGATCGATTCCATCCAGACCATGCAGGTGGCGGACAGCCAATCCGCGCCGGGCAGCGTCAGCCAGGTGCGGGAGTCCGCCGCCCTGCTTACCCAGTTCGCCAAGCAGACCGGGGTGGCCATCTTCCTGGTGGGCCATGTCACCAAGAGCGGCGACCTGGCCGGGCCCAGGGTGCTGGAGCACATCATCGACGTGGTCTGCTACATCGAAGGCAGCGGCGACAGCCGCTTCCGGGTGATGCGGGCGGTGAAGAACCGCTACGGCGCGGTGAACGAGCTGGGGGTTTTCGCCATGACCGACAAGGGGCTGCGCGAGATCTCCAACCCCTCGGCCATCTTCCTTTCCCGCAACGCCGAAGCCATGCCCGGCAGCGTGGTCATGGCGATCTGGGAGGGCAGCCGCCCCCTGCTCGTGGAGATGCAAGCCCTGGTGGACGACAGCCACAGCGAAAACCCCAGGCGGGTCACGGTGGGGCTGGAGCAGAACCGGCTGGCCATGCTTCTGGCCGTGCTGCACCGGCACGGCTCCATCGCCACCTACGGTCAGGATGTGTTCATCAACGTGGCGGGCGGGGTGCGGGTAAGCGAAACCAGTGCCGATCTCCCCCTGCTCCTGGCGGTTTTCTCCAGCCTGAAAAACAAGCCCCTGCCCGTGGAGCTGGTGGCCTTCGGCGAGGTGGGACTCTCCGGCGAGATCCGGCCCGTGCCCAGCGGGCAGGAGCGCTTGCGGGAGGCGGCCAAGCACGGCTTTACAAAGGCGATTGTCCCCCTGGCCAACGTGCCCAAGGGCGGGGTCAAGGGTATGGAGATCGTCGGGGTGAAAAAACTGGCAGAGGCCATTGAGGCGGTTCGCTAAAGATGGCCGCACTAAAAAACAGATTGCCGTAACCTATGGTAAGCGTTCAGCAGTGCCGCAGATGCGCGAAAGAGGCCTGTCCGCCATACATCAGGTATGCGGGCCAGGCCGATGACAAAGCAGATGTGGTGCTGCGGGACGCTTACCATTGACAGCCCATTTTTGAAATGGTACATAACTGACGGACTTGAGGGAGGAATGGCCGAGTGGTTTAAGGCGGCGGTCTTGAAAACCGTTGTGCGAAA
>JBAZCG010000041.1:0-27318 GCA_041671085.1 Desulfurivibrionaceae bacterium
GCCTTGGTTGCAATGTAATGACGTTGGGTAATTGTCTGTAATCTCTACCCGTGTTTGCCTTGGGCTGTCAATAAAAAAACTCCCCATAAAGTGGGTGTTTCAGCTTGCAAGCGGGCCTTGGTTATGTGCCGCGTCTGTTGATGGAGGCGGGATAAGTGGCCTTTGGCCTGATGTACAAGACAGCGCTCCCTCTGGTTTGTTCCGGTCTTTTTCGTCGGGCCGCGTTTTTCGTGGGGCGGATAAAAAAAGAGAACAAAATACTTGTCAAGTACAGGGAGAAGGTGTATACATTTCCCTCTTTGAAAAGGGGACTCGGCCGTGAAGAAATCAGGCGGTCTCGGTATAATGATTTCAAGATGCCCGCTGGCGCGGTTTGTTAAAGGAGTTTTGTCATGTCAAAAAAATGTGCAATTTGTGGAAAAGGCCCGACCACCGGCAACAATGTAAGTCATGCCAACAATAAGAACAGAAGGCGTTGGCTGCCGAATCTACAGCGTGTGAGAATGGCCACCTCCGGTGGTAATGGCATGCATGTTCGCGTGTGCACCCGTTGCATCCGTTCCGGTTCCGTGCTCAAGCCTGCCTGAACATAAGCCAAAATCGATTGTAGCAGCCCCATCTTCTTTTTGAGGAGATGGGGCTTTTTTTTGTTAGCGCCACCAGGAGCAGTCCCGGTCTTTGGGCGATTTCCTTCCGGCTTTCCTCGCGTGACTCAGGTTCTCCTGGCCTCCAAAACGCCATCAAGTTGCTGCACGTGTTGCAGTAGGCGCAAAAGATGTTCCCTGCTGTTTATCTCAACAACGATAGAGATCTTGGCGATGCCGCCGCTTGAGGTTGTGGCGTCAAGGCTGAGGATGTTGGCGTCGTCATGGCTGATCGTATTGCTGAGCGTGGCCAACAACCCTTTTTGGTCTCGGGCGATAACCTGGATCTGGGCCCGGTGGGTGGACTTGATGTTCTCCGCCCAGCTGACGGCGATAAGGCGCTGCTGGTCCGCGGCCTTAAGATTGGGGCAGGAGGCCTTGTGCACGGAAATGCCCCGGCCGGAGGTGATGAAGCCCCCGATCTCGTCTCCTGGCACCGGCATGCAGCAATGGCTGATTTTGGTAAGAACATTATCCGCGCCGCTCACCAGGATAATGTTGTCTCTCTCCGGCTTTCTCCCCCCCTTGGGCGGGGCTGCCGCCTGAACAATATCCTCCGGCAGGGTGTCCCGGATTTCCTCGGGCTGCAACTCCTTGATAATGGCTTGCACCATCATTTTTCCCGAGCCGACCCGGCGCATCAGGTCGTCAAGGGAGTTGCAGGCAATGGTCTTGAGGAGTTCCTTGAGATGTCCGGTTTTGATCAGTTTTTTCAGACTGATGTTGTGCCGTTTCAACTCACGTTCGCAGATTTCCCGGCCAACCTGTAGGGTTTTTTCCCGTTCTTCCTGGCTGAGCCATTGACGGATTCGGCTTTTTGCCCTGGCGGTTTTTACCAGGCCGAGCCAGGAGCGGTTTGGCCTTTGTTTGGGCGAGGTGATGATTTCCACCAGATCGCCATTGTTGAGCGGGGTTTTGAGCTGGGTGATGAGCCCGTTGATCTTGGCGCCGGTGCAGCGATTGCCCACCTCGGTGTGGATGCTGTAGGCAAAGTCAATGGGGGTGCTGCCCTTGGGAAATTCCTTGACCTCGCCGGTGGGGGTCAGAACGAAGATTTCCTCCTCGTAGAGTTCCCCCTTGACCGCATCAAGAAACTCCCTGGGGTCTTCCAGTTCCTGAAGGGTGTGCACCAGCTGCTTGAGCCATTTGAAAAGCTTGGCGTCCTTGGTGGTGATGGCCTTGCCTTCTTTGTAAGCCCAGTGGGCGGCAATGCCTTCCTTGGCGATCTGGTCCATCTCCTCGGTGCGGATCTGGACCTCCATGAACTCCCCGCGCAGCCCGATCACCGAGGTGTGCAGCGACTGATACATATTGCCTTTCGGGGTACTGATGAAATCCTTGAAGCGCCCATCCACCGGAGTCCACAGCGAATGGATGATGCCTAGAGCCTCGTAGCACTCCTTGACCGAGGAGACGATGATCCGGAAGGCAACCTTGTCGTAGACCTTCTCAAAGGGGATATTCTGGGCTACGAGTTTTTTGTAGATGCTGTAGAGATGTTTTGGCCGCCCCAGCACCCGGAACTGCTTGAGGCCGTGTTCGGTTAGTTTTTGGCTGAGCAGAGCCTTGACCTCATCCACATAGGTTTCCCTATCCGCAAGGGAGGTGTGGACCTTGGCGGCGAGATCCTGGTATTCCTCGGGGTGGAGATGTGAGAAGGAGAGGTCTTCCAGTTCGCGCTTGAGCCAGTCGATCCCTAGGCGACTGGCCAGGGGGGCATAGAGATCCATGGTTTCCTGGGCGAATTCCAGCTGTTTTTCGCGTGCCACATGCTCCAGGGATTGCATGTCGTGCAGCCGGTCGGCCAGTTTGACCAGCAAAACCCGGATATCGGAAGACATGGCCAGGAGGAGCTTGCGGATATTCTCCGCTTGGTAGGCGAGGCGGCTGTTGAACTGGACATCGGTGATCTTGGTGGCGCCCTTGACGATGTTGGTGACATCGTCGCCAAAGGTCGAACGGAGGGTTTTTTCCGTCTCCTTGAGATCGTCGGCTTTTTTGAGCACCCCGTGCAGAAGCCCCGCACAGAGGGTGGGAACATCCAGGCGCATGGTCGCCAGGATCTCCGTGACCATCAGGGCATGGTACAGATAGGGGCGGCCCGAAAGGCGATGCTTGCCCGAGTAAAACTCCTCGGCAAAGGCATGGGCCTTGGTGAGGAGGACGAGGTCTTCCTCGGGCATGTAGCCCCTGGCCTGTTCGAGTATGGCTTCTATGGTAACCATGCGGTTGGCGGCGGTCTCGTTCTTTGTTTGCGACCGGTCACTGTGGCGGGGCCAGAGCGCTGCGGACCAGTTCGATAAGTTTTGCCTTGGCTTCGGCCAGGGGCAGGCTCATGGTGGTGCCGGTGGCCCGGTCTCTGATCTCCACCTCTCCTTTTTCGCTGAAGCCCTTGCCGACCATGACCCGGTAGGGGATGCCGAGCAGATCCGCGTCCTTGAACTTGCTGCCCGGCCGCTCGTCCCGGTCATCCAGGAGTACCTCGATCCCGCTTCTGCCCAGTTGTTCATACAAGTCGTTGGCCGCCCCGGTGATCGCCTCGTCCTTGGGGGAGAGGTTCAGGAGGATAACCTGGAAGGGCGCGATGGGCAGGGGAAAGATCATCCCGTCCTTGTCGTGGTTCTGCTCGATGGTCGCAGCCACGGTGCGGCTGACCCCGATGCCGTAGCACCCCATGATGAAGGGCTGTTCCGCGCCCTGGTTGTCCAAAAAGGTTGCCTTGAGCGCCTCGCTGTAGTTGGTGCCCAGCTTGAAGATGTGTCCCACCTCGATGCCGCGGGTCAGCTCAAGGCTGGAGCCGCAAAGCGGGCAGCGGTCTTCGCCGGTGACCTGGCGCAGGTCGGTGATGGTCTGCGGGGTAAAGTCGCGGCCCAGATTGGCATGGAGCAGATGGAAGTTCTTTTCGTTGCCACCGATGGCGAAGTTGTGCATCCGGGTGAGCTCTTCGTCCGCCAGCACGGGGATTTTCAGGCCAATGGGCCCGAGATAGCCGCTGGGCACGCCGGTAGCATCGAAGATCTCTTTGTCGTCGGCGAGCCGCAGGTTGTCGGTGTTGACCCCCAAGGCATTGGCCAGCTTGACCGTCTGCACCTCGTGGTCGCCGCGGAGCAGGACCGCCACCGGCTTGTCCTCTGCCATGTAGACCAGGGTCTTGACCAGCTCCTTGGCGGAAATATTCAGGAATTCCGTGACCGCAGCCACCTTTTTCTTGCCCGGGGTTTCGATCTTGGTGAGGGCGAGCAGGGGCGGCGCGGCCGGCGCGGCCGGAGTCTGGTAGCGGGCTTTTTCCATGTTGGCCGCGTATTCGCATCCCTTGCAGATCACGATGGTGTCTTCGCCGGTGTCGGCCAGCACCATGAACTCGTGGGAGAAGCTGCCGCCGATGGTGCCGGTGTCCGCCTCCACCGCCCGGAAGGCCAGACCGCAACGGCTGAAGATCCGGTGGTAGGCCTGGTGCATTTTCCGGTAGGTCTCGTCGGCTCCTTCCTCGGTGGCGTCGAAGCTGTAGCCGTCCTTCATGATGAATTCCCGACCGCGCATCAGGCCGAAGCGGGGCCGGATTTCATCCCGGAACTTGGTCTGGATCTGGTAGAGATTGAGGGGCAGCTCCCGGTAGGAATGGACGTTGAGCCGGATCAGGTCGGTGATCACCTCTTCATGCGTCGGTCCGAGGCAGCTTTCCCGTCCGTGCCGGTCAGTAAAACGCAGCAATTCGGGGCCATACTTTTCCCAACGTCCCGACTCCTTCCAGAGATCGCCCGGTTGGACCATGGGCAGGAGCAGTTCCTGGGCCCCGGCCCGGTTCATCTCCTCGCGGACAATGCGTTCGACCTTGCGGATGGCGGCAAGACCCAGGGGCAGGTAAGAGTAAATTCCGGAGGAGAGTTTGCGGATAAATCCGGCCCGGAGCAGCAGCTGGTGGCTGACCACCTCGGCCTCGGAGGGGGTTTCTTTCAAGGTGGGGATGAGAAGCTGGGAAAAATGCATGTGGCACCTGGATAAACAGTTATGGATTATGCGCGTTGTCGCGCGCTTCTTCGATCATGGCGTCGATCTCGGCCAGGAAAACGGCTAGGAGCTTGTCCTCGGCCACCTTTTTATAGAGCTGGCCTTTCTTGAAAATAATCCCGACCCCGTGGCCGCCCGCCACCCCGATATCGGCCTCCTTGGCCTCGCCAGGTCCGTTGACCACACAGCCCATGACTGCGATCTTTAGGGGGGTCTCGATGTTTTGGATATGGCGTTCCACCTCTTCGGCCAGGGAGAACAGATTCACCTGGCAACGTCCGCAGGTGGGGCAGGAGATCAGCTCCGGCCCCCGCTCGCGGATGTGCAGGCTCCGGAGCAGTTCGTAGCCGACCCGGATTTCCTCCACCGGATCACGGGTAAGCGAAATGCGGAAGGTGTCGCCGATGCCCTCGTAAAGCAGAATGCCCAGGGCCACGCTGGATTTGACCGTGCCGGCAATGAGGCCGCCTGCCTCGGTGACGCCGAGATGCAGGGGGTAGTCGCACTGGCCGGACAAAAGCCGGTAGGCCTCCAAGGTGGTGAGTGCGTCCGAGGATTTGATGGAGATTTTGATCTGATCAAAATCAAGCTCCTCCAGCAACCGCACATTGCGCAGGGCGCTTTCCACCAAGGCTTCCGGCGTTGGGTGGCCATGCTTTTGCAGGATATCTTTTTCCACCGAGCCGGAGTTGACCCCGACCCGGATGGGTACCTGGTGCTGTTTCGCCGCAGCCACAACCCGGGCCAGTTTGTCAGGGCCGCCAAGATTGCCGGGATTGATGCGGATGCCCTGGGCGCCGTGCTCCATGCTGGCCGTGGCCAGCCGTGCATCGAAATGGATATCGGCGATGAGCGGGATGGAGATCTGTTCCCGGATCTGGGTGATGGCCGCGGCCGCTTCCAGGTCCAGCACCGCCACCCGGATGATTTCGCAGCCCGCCTCGGTGAGCCGGTGTATCTGGGCCACTGTGGCGTCCACGTCCCGGGTGTCGGTATTGGTCATGGACTGCACGGCAATGGGTGCGCCACCGCCCACCGGCACGTTGCCCACCTTGATTTGGCGTGTTTTTTTACGGATTATCATGGTGCGAGAGTATACACTTTTGCTTTTTTTCCTGCACCCATCTTTTCTCGGGCGGGCCAAGGCGGCGCTGGATTTTTTCGCCAGGAAATACACGCAAAAAAACAAGGGGTTATCCCGGCGAGTCGGTGTGTAGGGGCATGTGGCATCAGGTTGCTGTCGAAGCGGCAGTGTTTCGTGGAGTTCGCGGGCGTTTATCCTGGCCTTGAAAAAACGCAGGCCAGCTGGTAGGGTGCGGCCATGAAACTTCTTGTTACCGTGCTTGGTCTCGTCTTTGTTCTGGAAGCGATTCCCTATGTCCTCTTTCCCGAGGCCATGCAGCGGTGGCTTGCCCGGATCGGCCAGATGCCAGCCGGGGCCTTGCGGGCCACGGGCCTGTTTGCCCTGGGCCTTGGGCTTCTGCTCTGCTATCTCACCCAGCGAACCGGGCTCTTTCCCTGACGGGAGCGGTCGTTTTCCCCGGGTTCTCCCCCTTTCCCCATCCTTACGCAAACTCAAATGGAATCCATGGCCAGCACCACTGACTTTTTTCTTGCCTCCTATCATTTCGCGCTGCCCGAGGAGAATATCGCCCAGCATCCCCTGGCCCGCCGTGACTCTTCCCGGTTGCTGGTGGTGGATTGCTTGACCTCAGAGACCAGGGATCGGCAATTTAGCGACATCTGCGATTATCTTGCGCCAGGGGATCTTCTGGTGGTCAACAATACCCGTGTTTTTCCGGCCCGGCTGCTGGGGAGAAAGGAAACCGGCGGCAAGGCTGAACTGCTGATCTTGGAGTATCCGGTTGCGGAGGCAGGCTCTGGCAGCGGGGATGCGGATGGCTGGCAGCGGGCCGAGGTGATTGGGCTGGTAAAAAGCGCCAAGCGACCGCAGCCGGAAGGAAAGTTACTTTTTTCGGAAAATCTGTTCGGCACGGTGCGGGAGTTGCTCCCCGACGGCAAGGTGCGGGTTGCCTTGCGTTTTCGGGGAGATCTGGCTCGGCTTTTGGAAGCGCACGGGCAGTTGCCCCTGCCTCCGTATATCCATCGGGGAGAAGGCCAATCCGAGGAAGACCGGCAGCGCTATCAGACGGTCTATGCCGAAAATCCCGGCGCGGTGGCAGCACCCACTGCGGGGCTGCATTTCACCCCCGAGCTTTTGGCGAGGATTCAGGCGCAAGGGGTTCGCATTGCCCAGGTCACGCTGCATGTCGGCTACGGAACCTTTGCCCCGGTGCGGGTCGAGGATATCCGGGAGCATGCGATCCATGCCGAATATCTCAAGGTCTCCGAGGAGACCGCCGCGCTGGTCAACGAAACGCGGGCTTCAGGCGGGAGGGTCTGGGCGGTGGGGACCACTTCGGTGCGGGCTTTGGAGTTTGCCGCTCAGGAGACGGGTCAAGTCGTGGCCAGAAGCGGTTTTTGCGACCTGTATATCTATCCGGGCTATCGGTTCAGGGTGGTGGACAACCTGATCACCAATTTCCATCTGCCCCAGTCATCCCTACTGTTTTTGGTCAGTGCTCTGGCGGGACGGGCGCGGATTCTTGCGGCGTACAGGGAGGCGGTGGAAAAGGGGTACAGATTTTACAGCTACGGGGACGCCATGGTCTTGATTACCCGGCATCCCCGTGGTGATTTTGCCTAGTCGCACTTGCAGGCGCAGCTTTCCTTGGCCGGGCAGGACGGGGCTGCGTCGGAGCTTGCCGCAGAGCAGGCCGTGGTTGCCTTGCCGGGGCTGTTGCTGTAGCCGTCGGAGTACCAGCCCCCGCCTTTCAGCTGGAAGGAGCTCCGGGAGATAAGTTTCTTGAGGCTGCCCGTGCAGGCGGGGCAGGTGGTCAGCGGTTTGTCCGACAGGCTTTGTTGCGCTTCGATCACATCCTGGCAGGCTTCACACTGGTATTCATAGATAGGCATTTCTGGTCCCTCCGTTTTGAGTCCAGTACGGTGATGCGTTAAAAAAAAGCGCCGGAAACAGTGGCTGTATTGTTTCCAGCGAAACATTTGTAAAATTTGCTATATATTACGGTATGGCCATTCTTTAGAAATGAGTTATAATTTAATGCCGGTTGGTTCATCTGTCAATGTTTAGCGATGGATTCTCCGGCGGGGATGCAGGGACGGGATTGTCCAAGGATAAACACAACGAGGAACAGGCGTGCAGAGAATACTCTTAGCCCAGGCTGGCCCGGGAATGATTCTGGCCAAGGAAATTCTTAATCCCGAGGGAATGGTGCTCTGCGGGGCCGGCACGGCGTTGAGTGAGGCTCTGATCGAGCGTTTGGCCGGCATGGACGTCGTTGACGTAACGGTGGAAGGGCATCCTGTGAACATTGAGGGGGAGAAGACCCTGAATGAGGAGTTGCAGGAGATTGATTTGCGCTTTCAGCGGGTTGAAGATGTCGCGCCGCTCATGTATCTCAAAAAACGGATTCAAGCAAGGCTGGCGGCCTCGCGGAGCTTAGAGGCCGCCACGAAATAACCAACACATTTTTATCCACTATCGTACGGCCTCTTATGCCGTTTACGGTATTGCACTGTTCCAGTAATCTCTGAATGGCGGCTTATGATGGATGAGCAAAAACGTGCCGAGTTTAAAAAGGTGCTACGGGAGATAAAAAGTCTACCGACCCTGCCGGGAATTGTTGCCAAACTGGGCAAGATGGCGGAGAATCCAGACACGACCACGGAGCAGATGGGGAGGGTGATCAGCAAGGATCATATCCTGGCCAGTAAGCTGCTCAAGCTGGTCAATTCGGCGTTTTATGGCTTTCCACAGCGGATCAGTTCCCTGAACAGCGCCATCATCCTCTTGGGCTTTAATGTTATCAAGAGTCTTATCATCAGTGCCTCCATCTTTGAGGTCATGGAATCGCAGGATGTGGAGCTGTGGGAGCATTCCCTGGGCTGCGCTGTGGTCTGCAACGTGCTGGCTCGGCATCTGGGGGTGAAGGACCCGGAAGAGATCAGCACCGCCGGGCTTATCCATGACATCGGCAAGGTTGCCATTAAAATGGAGTTGCCCAAAGAGTACGCAAAGATCACGGCGTTGTCCCAGAAGAAAAAGATCTCCAGGCTTGAGGCGGAACAGGAGATCCTTGGCCTTGATCATGCCGAGGTGGGGAGTTGGCTTGCCAAGAGCTGGAACCTGCCCAACAAATTGGTCGAGCCCATTGCCTGCCATCATGATCCGCAGCATGCCAAGGACGAGCAGGTTGCCAGCGCCATTGTCCATTTCGCCAATATCATGATCCGGGGGCTTGGCTATGGCCATGCCGGAGACATCTGGGTGCCGCCGCTGAACAACAAGGCCTGGAAGCTGCTGGGGCTTGCCCCCGCTGATATTGATCCGTTGCTCCAGGAGATCGAGGAGAAATTGTGGGACGTCAAGGGCTTCAGTCTCGATATTCAGCCCGGCCCGGAAGGCGCGGCATGAGGATTTTCTTTGTTGTCCGAGTGCTTGACGTGGAGAGGAAATGTCTCGTATTCTGATTGCCGGCAGCGATTCGCTGATCATGCCGGAATGTCGGCTTCTCCTTGATGCCAAGGGGTTCACCATGAAGCATTGCGCCAATCTGCATGAGGCCTTGGCACTGGTGCTGGAAGATCCCCCGGACCTGCTGGTGACGGAAAAGGGTTTTTCCGGAAAAAACGGTGATATCGAATTGATCCGGGCTGTGAAGGCCTGTCTGCAAAAGGCCAACATCCCCATCTTCCTGGTTGTGGACGAGAGTCAGCTCCAGGTTGAGCTTGACTGGGACAATTATCCGGTGGATGACATCATCACCCGGCCTTTTACCCCAGAGGTTCTGCTTACCCGGATTCGCCTTGCCGAATCCCGCATGATTCGGGCCTTTGATAACAACCCCCTCAGTCGGCTTCCCGGCAACACCTCGATTATCCGCGCCATCCAGCGGGTGCTCGGAGAAGCGGACGGCTATGCTGTCTGCTACGTGGATATTGATAATTTCAAGCCCTATAATGACCGGTATGGTTTTACCCGAGGTGATGAAGTGATCCTCATGGTGGCCCGGGTCATGGTCAATGTGGTGGACGAACTTGCCAGGAAAGGCAGTTTCGTCGGGCATATCGGCGGGGATGATTTTGTTTTCATCGTTCGGGAAGAGATGGTAGAGGCGGTCTGCAAAAAGATTTTGGCCAATTTCGATCTGGTGCGCAACATGTTCTTGAGCGCGGAAGACATTGCCGTTGGCGAGTTTGTCGGACGCGATCGCCAGGATCGCGAGACCCGCTTCGGGCTTTTGAGTCTTTCCATTGCGGCGGTGACAACCGGTGGTGGCAGGTATACGCATTATGGCGAGGTCTCTTCTGTTGCTTCCCAACTCAAGCATTGCGTGAAAAAACTGGATGGCAGCAATTATCTGATTGATCGGCGGGATGTATAGCAGCTGATTTGTTGTATGCAGGAAGGTGTGGCGGACCGAAGCCGAATACAGATGAGATGTGCAGCACCTGTACCGAAGTTGGATGCAGGTGCTTTTTTTTGTGCTTGTTATTGTTGCATGATGATGCGGATAAACTGGAGCAGAAAGCAGCTCAGTAATGACAAACAAGCTGTATGGGTGACAGTTGTGTCTGTTTGGTGTTGTCTTAAAAAACTTGATTTGATGTTTGGTTTGCGATAGATATAGATTGATATGTTGTTGTACTTGTAACGATCAATGGCGGAGGGTGTAAAAATGGGTAAATCGCTTGTCGAAATGGCGGCAGATTTGGTTCAATCGCAATGTGCATCAAAGGCTATGAATACAGAGGAAATGACCCAGGCGTTGCAATCTACTTTTAATGCGTTGCAGGCGTTGCAAGCAGGCGAAACAAAACTGCAGACTGGTGTTTCAGAAGGAACTGCCGGGGCGGTGGCTACTCCAGGCATGATCCCTGAAAAATCCATTCAAAAAAACAAAATAGTCTGCCTGGAGTGTGGGCAGGAATTCAAGATGCTGTCACCAAAGCATCTGCGCTCCCATGGCCTGACTGGCGGGGAGTACCGGGAAAAATGGGGCTTTTCCCGGCGGCAGCCTCTTTGCGCAAAGTCCCTTTCTGAGCGGCGCAAGAAGGCAGGCAAGGAACGTGGCTTGCCGGATAATTTGCGTAAATCCATTGCAAAGCGCAAGAAAAACGGTCAGGCCAAGAAGACGGGCGCCGATAAAAAATAGCCTTTGCTGGGGTGTTTTTGCTGTCCCTCAAGGAGGGCCACCGACCTGAAGGTCGGTGGCCCTCCTTTTTTTCTGCGGCACTTGGGCTGTGCGGCTTCAGGTGAGGGGTGGATGTTGACTTTTTTACGAATACACTGCATAGTGCCCGGTATTTTTTACATCGTTTCCGGCTTGGTGTATAATTCAAATATTCCTTTTTTGTGAGATCGATCCATGATTGGCATTTTTGATTCGGGCGTGGGCGGGATGACCGTGGCCAAGGCTGTTGAGCAGCTTTTGCCGCAATACCGCATTGCCTATTTCGGCGATCTGGCCCGCACCCCCTATGGCTCTAAAAGTCCGGAGACCATCATCGCTTATGCCCGGCAGAATACCGAGTTTCTCCTCGGTCAGGGGGCAAAGATTATCATTGTTGCCTGCAACACCGCAGCCAGCGTGGCCTCCGAGATTCTCCAACAGGAGTTTCCCGTGCCCATCTTCGAGGTTATCACTCCGGCGGTAAGCAAGGCCGTAGCCACCAGCCGTTCTGGTCGGATCGGGGTGATCGGCACCCGGGCCACCATCAAGAGCGGGGTGTATGAAAAAAAGATTCTGGCCGAGCAACCTGGATACACTGTATATTCCCAGGCCTGCCCCCTTTTGGTGCCCCTGGTTGAGGAAGGCTGGCTGAACAAGCGGGAAACCAAGATGATCCTTCGTCGCTATCTCCAGCCGCTCAGGCTGCGGCAGGTGGACACCTTTGTTCTGGGCTGCACTCATTATCCGCTCCTTAAAGATCTGATCCAACCGCGCATCGGCAAGCGGGTGGCGATTATCGATTCCTCCGAGGTGGTGGCGGACAGTTTGGCCCTTTTCCTGGAAAACAACCCGGCCATCGAGCAGCAGCTCGAACGAAACGGGGAAAGCCATTATTATGTTTCCGATGTAACCGATGCGGCTGTCGATATAGCCAGAAAGGTCTTTGGGCGACCTATTGCCCTGGAAAAGGTTGCCTCGGATATTTTTAACAGGAGTCATTTGTCATGAACCGTATTGCTCTTTGTCTGAAATCCTTGTTTTTTTTGCTGGTTGGACTTATGTCCCTGGCGATTCTTCCCGATGCAGGCCGGTGTGGCGCCTTGACGCCCATGGAGCTTGCCCAGAAACTCCAGGCCCGCTATGAAGAGACCAAGACCATGACCGCCGATTTTAAACAGTCGACCTCGGTGCCCATGAGCACCCGCAAGCGGCTGGGCGCGGGCAAGGTGGTGATCGCCAAGCCCGGCCGCATCCGCTGGGATTATCAGGCGCCGGATCGGCAGGTGTTGATCAGCGATGGCAAGAAGGTTTCCATGTTTGTTGCCAACTCAGCCCAGATGATTGTCCAGCCTGTTTCGCAGTATATCAACTCCGACGTTACCTATGCCTTTTTTGCCGGCACCGGCAATATCGTCCGCGATTTCAAGGTGCTGCCGCCGGAACGGCAGGGGGATGCGAGCCTGAAGGCGCTCAAGCTTGTGCCCAAGACCGCCCATCCCCAGGTGGATTACCTGCATATCTGGATCGACGAGACTTTCATGGTGCGTCGTCTTGAGATTGTCGATCATTTTGGTAGCATAACCGATCTGACATTTTCTAATATCATCCGCAACGAACCGGTCTCACCGGAGACCTTCGCCTTCATCCCGCCGTTGGGCACGGAAATTATTGAGCAGTAAAAAAACGCTCAGCAGCCCCCCATTTGCGTTGTCATCGGCCTGCTCGTGTGCAGAGCACACTTCGCAGACCTCTTTTCGCGCATCTGTGGCAGCAGCGAAGCGGCGCTGCTGAACGGTTTTTATTCCGTGGGCGTGATTTTGCCTCTAACGATCATGAGCAGCAAGAATGGTTGAGAACACAGACCAGTCGCGGCCTCCGTTTCACCTGGGGTTGATCGCCATGCCCTGGGCGCTTTTTAATCGGCCCTCGGTTCAGCTGGGGGCGCTCAAGGGGTATCTTGTCCAGGCCGAGCCGGATATGCAGGTCAGCTGTCTGCATCCGTACCTAGGTCTGACCAAGGCCATTGGTCTCGAACTTTATCGGGAAATATCCCAGGATGTCTGGCTCTGTGAGGGGCTCTACGCTGGGTTGCTCTTCCCGGAGCAACGCGGGGTGCTGCGCGGGTTTCTTGGCAAAAGGCTCAAACAGTGCAAGGCTGCGGACGCTCACGATATTGACAGCCTCTGGCAAAAGGTGGATGCCCACCTGCAACACTGGCTTGCCCGGCAGGACTGGGAGCAGTTCGATTTGGTGGGTTTTTCCGTTTGCTTCAACCAACTGCTGGCATCGCTTCTGGCGGCCAAGCGGCTCAAGGCGTTACAGCCGCAACTGCCCATCGTTTTTGGCGGCTCATCCTGTGTGGCGGCAATGGGCAGCTCCCTGCTCGACGTCTTTCCCTGGCTCGATTATGTGGTGCATGGCGAGGGGGAAATACCGCTGGCGAACCTCTGTCAGGTACTGGCCGGGCGGCAAACCGCCTTGGCCCCCCAGGTCTTGGCCCGAACCCAGCAGGCAAGCAAAGAGGCCTTCACCGGCTGTCAGTTCAAGACCCTTTCTGAGTTGCCGACCCCTTACTACGCTGATTATTTCCTTGACCTGCGGCAGGAGTTTTCCGGGGAGCCTTTCGTGCCGGAGCTGCCGGTGGAATTTTCCCGAGGCTGCTGGTGGGGGAAATGCACCTTCTGCAATCTCAATCTCCAGTGGCATGGCTACCGCGGCAAGAGTGCGGAACGGATGGAGCAGGAGGTGCTGAGTTTGTCCGAGCGGCATGGCTGCCTTGATTTCAGCTTTACGGATAACGTCCTGCCCGGGCGGGAAGCCCCGACTTTTTTTGCCAAGATGGCCTCCGGCAAAAAGGATTTCCGTTTTTTTGCCGAGATTCGGGTCAACCAACGGGGGGAGACCCTCAAGACATATCGGCAGGGCGGACTGGTGGCGGTGCAGGCCGGGATAGAGGCCCTCAGTCAGGGGCTGCTTGAGCGGATGCGCAAAGGGGCCACAGTTATGGAGAACCTGGCCTTGATGAAGGAGAGCCTTGCCCTCGGCATCCGACTGGACGGGAACCTGATCACTGGCTTTCCCCAATCCACCGAGGCGGAGGTGCAGGAAACCCTGGCCAACCTTGATTTTGTCTTGCCTTTTACTCCCCTGGCCGCTGCGACTTTTTTCCTCGGCCATGGCTGCGAGGTTGCCAGCAAGCCGCAAGATTACGGCATCCGTGCCATTGTCCAGCATCCCCATAATCGTAAGCTCTTCCCGCCGCAAATCTTGCCGGGCCTGATCCTGCTGATCAACGACTATCGCGGGGATCGGGCGCACCAGCGCCGACTCTGGCAGCCGGTGGTCAAAAAGATCCACGATTGGCAACGGTTTCATGAGGCAAGGCGAAGTCCTGCTCATCTGGCTCCGCCGCTTTCCTACCGGGATGCGGGCAATTTGCTGCTTATCCGGCAGGAACTTCCCGGGCAGGCGACCCTGCATCACCGGTTGCGCGGCACCTCACGGGCCATCTATCTTGCCTGTGAAACCATAGTCGAATTCGCTGAACTTGCCCGTCTGTTCCCCAAGCTCGGCAAGGCGCAACTGACAACTTTTCTTGAAGAGCTTACGGCAAAACGGTTGCTCTTTGCCCAGGGAACAAGGTACCTTGCCCTGGCGGTACATACAGGGAAGGGTTTACGATGAACACGCAACGGATCGGGCAGCTGCCCCTGAAAAAACTGGTGATCGGCGGCTGTCGGAGCGGCAAAAGCCGCTACGCCGAGCAATGGGTTACTGGAAATTTTTCAGACAAGGTCTTTGTCGCAACCCTGGAAGCCCGGAACGACGCGGAGATGGATCAACGCATCGCCCTGCATCTGCAGAGCCGCGGCACCGGTTGGCTGACTGTCGAAGAGCCGCTGGACCTGGCCGGGGTGCTTGAGAAAAATATGACTGGGACAGAGGTCTTCCTGGTGGATTGTCTGACCATGTGGCTTACCAATATGATGATGCAGGACTTCAGTGACGAGAAAATCCAGAGGGAGGTTGTCCAATTGCGCGAGACCGTGCGTGCCCTCGGCACCTCGGTGGTGCTGGTTGCCAACGAGGTCGGCTTGGGGATTGTGCCGGAATCGTCCCTGGGCCGACGCTTTCGCGATCTGGCCGGTTGGACCAATCAGCAGATGGCTTTAGTCTGTGAGCAGGTGGTTTTCGTGGCTGCCGGCCTGCCCCTGCGGCTCAAGGGGTGACATGAATACAAGCACGATAAGCGCCCAGGGCGCTCACGGCGGGGATATTCTCTCCATGGCCAAGCGGTTGGGCTGTGGTGTGGGCGATCTCATCGATTTGAGCAGCAATCTCACCCCGCTGGGTATGCCTCCGGGGTTGCGGGAAGCACTGAGCGAAAGGCTCGGCGAAATCAGCTTTCTGCCGGAAAGCGGCAGCGAAACCCTGGTCCGACTCTTTGCCGGGAAATACGGTTGTAGCCCGCAGCAGGTTCTGGCGGGCAACGGCACCACCGAATTCATCTATGCCGTGCCGACCAGCGTCCAGAGCAGGCGCGCCTTGATCATTGCTCCCACCTATGGAGATTACCAGACGGCCAGCGAGTGGGCCGGGCTGAGCGTTGATTTTTTCAGCCTCAAAGCGGATGAGGATTTCGCCCTTGATTTCAACCGGCTCTCCTCCCGTCTGACCGGGGGCGAGCTGGTGTTCCTCTGTAACCCCAACAACCCCACCGGCAGGGTGGTGGCAAGCCGCGAGTTACTTGATTTTATTCTTGCCCATCCTGCCTCGGAGTTTCTCATCGACGAATCCTATCTCCCCTTTGTCAACGAGCCTTCCCTGGCCGGGTTTCTCCTACCGACCAATCTATTTTTGCTCTGCTCCTCCTCGAAGATTTACGGCATTCCTGGCCTGCGCCTTGGCTTTCTCGTGGCCAACGAGGAGAAAATGGCCCGCTTCGCGGCGCGGCGCAAGCCTTGGGGGGTGAACCGCATGGCCCAGGTGGCGGGGGAGTATCTCCTGGCGCATGGCGACGGATATGTCCAGGCGGTGCGTGATTATCTTGCTCAGACCCGGCCAGGCTTTGTTGCCCGGCTGGCTGTTTTGCCTGGGGTGCAGGTGATCTCTGGCTCGGCGAATTTCATTCTTAGTCGGTTGACCGGGCTAATGACCGCAGCCCAGTTGCGGGAGGGTATGCTCCGCCAGCGCATCATGATCCGGGACTGCGGCAACTTCACCGGGTTGGATGGACACTATTTCCGGGTTTCGCTGCAAGATGCCGAACGCAACGAGCGGTGTTTGGACGCGCTTGCCGGGATTCTTGGGGAAAAGCCATGAGAATCGCGATTATCTCCGACACCCATGACCATATCCTCAACCTGCGGGCTGCGGTGAAATACTGCAACGCCTTTAGCGTGAGCATGATCATCCACTGCGGCGACCTGATCTCTCCGTTCATGCTCGACGAGCTCGCCCGTTTCAGCGGGGCGGTGCACCTGATCTACGGCAACAACATCGGCGATCAGCATGTCATCTCCCAGTCATGCGGACTGCGCTTTCCCACCATCAGCCACCACGGCATCCTGGGCGCGGTGGAGGCCGGGGGGCTGAAGCTCGCCTTTACCCACTATCCGCAAATGGCTAGGGGTATCGCTTGTCAGGGTATGTTCGATGTGGTGTGCTGCGGCCATAACCACCGCTATCAGGTGGAAAAGGTCGGTGACTGCCTGCTGATCAATCCCGGCGAGCTGCTGGGCAAGGATGAGCAGCCCGGATTCTGTATTTTGCAGTGCGAAACAAAAGAGGTGGAAAGGGTAGAGATTGGCTCCGCCATTGACAAGGATTGAAACGATAAGAGAGAAGCTTCCGTTTCGTAGTTGATAATCATGGAAAAACAACGTGTGGGTAAGGGTGATAACAATGACCGATGATGATAAGAGTTTTGCCGAAATGTTTCAGGAAACCCCAGCCGGCACCAAGGAAAAGTTGCGACCGGGCCAGAAGATCGAGGCTGTTGTGGTGCGTATTGCCAAGGAATGGATCTTTCTTGATCTGGGCGCCAAGAGCGAAGGGTCGGTGGCCAAAAATGAATTCACCGATGGTGAGGGCAATCTGACCGTGGCAGAGGGCGACCGGGTGCAGGTCTATTTTCTTTCCGAGAAGAGGAACGAACGGTTGTTCACCGCCAAGGTCAGCGGCGGTGCGGTGGCCGGTCACCTTGACGAGGCCTGCCGGAACGGCATCCCGGTTGAGGGCACGGTGACGGCCGAAGTCAAGGGCGGCTTTGATGTCCGCTTTTCCGGCAGCGTTCGGGCCTTTTGCCCCTTTTCCCAGATGGAGATGCGCCGGATTGAAAACGGTGAGGAGTACATCGGTAAGAAATTCGCCTTCCGGATCACCAAGTTCAGCGAGCACGGCAAGAATATCGTGGTTTCCCGCCGGGCCCTGCTTGAGGAGGAACGGGCCCAACAGAAGGAGACCCTGAAAGAAACCCTGGCCATCGGCCAGACCGTCACGGGGGTCATCACCTCCATCCGCGATTTCGGCGCCTTTGTCGATATCGGCGGCATCGAGGGGTTGATTCCGGTTTCCGAGATCGCCTGGGGGAGGATCGAGGATATCCACGAGCGGTTGGCCGTGGGTCAGGAAGTGACCGTCACCGTGCTCAAGCTGGACTGGGACCAGGACCGCTACTCTTTCAGCCTCAAGGATTCCCAGCCCAACCCCTGGGATGAGATCGGCGGGATGTTCTCCGAGGGCAGCGTTGTTGCCGGCAAGGTTGTTCGCCTTACGGAATTCGGCGCCTTTGTTGCACTTGCTCCAGGCATCGACGGCCTGGTGCATATCTCCAAGCTGGGTGCTGGGCGGCGCATCAGCCATCCGCGCGAGGTTGTTCAGGTGGGCGATGCCCTGGAGGTGAAGATCGACAGCGTGGACCCAGAGAAAAAGCGGCTGTCCCTCTCCTTGCCCATGCCTGCCAAGGCGGAGGGCCAGGAGACCGGCAAGGCAGGCGGCAAAAAGGACAAGGCTGCGGGCGAGGGTGAAAATCAGGGCGATTTTCGTCAGTACATCGCGGAAAAGAAGAAAGAGTCCAAGCCCATGGCCACCTTTGCCGACCTCTTCAATAAGGGGCAGGCAAAGTAGGGCGAGGCAACGGCTGGGGTGCTGTTTTTCTCCCGGACCGGGAGAGTTGACTTAGCGTCAGCAGCTGTCGTTGCGATCCTGGCTATTTGCCGCCCAGCGGTACAGGTAGTCGTTGAGCTTCAGCTGCTGCTCAAGGGTGATGCTGTCCCAGGCGCCGTTTTTGGCGCAGATTGGGGAGCGGGTTTCAAAAATCCGGTTCCAGCCCGCTGAGTTTTTTGACTCCACCCAGAGAAAGGAGGCGCCTTTATCATTGTTGCGGGAGTGGCAGCTCTTGCTGGCATTCTTGAAGAGCTTGCCGCCCTCGCCCCAGGGGCGGCTTTCCCATTCCAGCGGGCCATCGTCGAGAACCCGGCAGGTCTGGGTGGTCGCGTCATAGCGGGTTTTCGGAGCACCGCTTGCCTGGTTGGCCAAGGCGGGAACGAGGCGCAGGGCTGCAAGGGAAAGTGCGAAGCTCTTCATGGAATTCTCCTTTCTGGGTGGTTGCCTGAAAAGAAAAAGTAGTGCGGGTTTGGGGTTTTGGCCAGGACCAAAATTGATGGACTCGTAACGATTCGAAAAAACAAGAAATGTAGCGATGTTGGAAGTTGTCACGTTGAATGGTGAAGCTGCCTGAGCGGATCCGGTTATCTTTTGTCCAGGGCCGTGCGCACCGCCTGGGCCAGCTCCCGTACCGAAACCGGTTTCATCAGATAGATCCGGATGCCCATGGCCTGGGCCTGCTCTTTGTTGATCAACTCGCTGAAGCCGGTGCAGAGGATAATGGGCAGGTCAGGGCGGAGGGCCAACGCCTTTTGGGCCAGCTCGTAGCCGGTCAGGCTGGGCATGGTCATGTCGGTGATCAGCAGGTCGAAGGCGGCGGGGTCCTGCTTCATAAGGGTCAGGGCCTCTGGGCTGATGTTGGAAACAGTGACCTGGTAGCCGAGATTTTGCAGGATTATCCGCAGCATGTCGGTGATCATCTCCTCGTCGTCCACCACCAGCAGCCGCTCCGTGCCGGTGGGGATGGTCTCCCGACAGACAGCCCCGATCGGCAGAGCAGGCGCTTCCGCGACCCTGGGCAGATAGACATGGCAGTTCGTGCCGCGGCCCGGTTCGCTGTATACCGTGATCTGTCCTTGGTGGCTTTTGACAATGCCGTGCACCACGGAAAGCCCCAGGCCGGTTCCTTCCCCCGTGGGTTTGGTGGTGAAGTAGGGTTCGAAAATCCGGGCCAGGGTTGCCTGGTCCATGCCGTAACCGGTATCGCTGACCTCAAGCAGCACATAGTCTCCGGGCGCAAGCTCGAAGCTTGCCACCTTGCTGTCCTCCTCTCCGACCGTTACCTTCATGAGACTCACCCCCAATATCCCGCCTTTCGTCCGCATGGCCTGATAGGCGTTGGTGCAAAGATTCATGATGATCTGGTGCAGCTGGGTCGGGTCGGCCAGGATGGCTCCGCATTCGGAAATCTCCTCCCGTATCTCGATGGTGGAGGGCAGGGAGGCACGCAGCAGCTTGAGCGCCTCCTTCACCACCAGATGCGGCTGGAGGGGTTTCCGCTCTTTGGGAGATTGACGGCTGAAGGCGAGAATCTGCGCCACCAGCTCCTTGGCCCGCATGGCTCCCTTAATGACCTGCTGCAGATCGGTGGCCAGGGCGTCGGCCGGGGAAACCCTGGTCAGGGCCAGCTCGGTGTAGCCGAGGATGGGGGCGAGAATGTTGTTGAAGTCGTGGGCAATGCCGCCGGCCAAGGTGCCGATGGCCTCCATCTTTTGGGATTGTCTCAGTCGCGCCTCCATCTGCATCTGTCCGGTGATGTCCTTGGCGATGTGGACAAAGCCGGTGAGCCCTGTCGTATCGACAAGGGGGAAGGAGGAGGCGGCAAAGGTTTTCCCCAGATTCTCGTGGCAGATGTTTGCCCGGTGGTTGCGCAAATCCGCGCGGGAAAGAATCTCGGGGCAACCAGGGCAGGGCTCGGCTCCTCCCCGGAACACCTCGTAGCAGTGTTTGCCGATCAGTTCCGCCGGGGATACCCCGAGTAGGGCGCCAGCCGCCTTGTTGGCCCGGACGATCCGCATCTCATTGTCATGAATGGTCACGACATCATCGATGGCGTCAAAGGTTTTTTCCCATTGCTCCTTGATAGTGCGTATTTCAATCTCGGCGAGTTTCTGTTTGATGATGGCCCAGACGTTGTTCATGTACTGGGCAAGTTGGTTCGCGTCTGCCTGATCGTAGGGCTGTTCCTTGTTGCCGACCACGATGATGGCCACGATGCGATCCCCGTCAAAAAACGGGACGCTCAATTGGCGGCGTACGGGGGAATGGTCTTCTTGGGAATCCTTTTGGCTAGGGGTGTTCGGATAGTCGTTGTGGATCACCGGTTGGCGGAGGTGGAGGCAATCGGCCACGATCCCGGCTTTTTCCAGCGGATAGTGTTCTGATTTCGCTGCCGAGCTTTCGGCCTGCACCCCAGCAGACCAGGAAAATCGCTCGCTGGTCTGCTGATCCTCATTCAGGAAGTGGAGATAGCCCACCGCGCTGTTGGTGAGCCGCCCCGCCTCGGCCAGGGCATACTCGGCCATGGCGTCCCTTGTGGTCCATGGCCGCCGGGCCAGATTGAGCAGGGCCTTGGCCTGTTCTTCCTCGCGCCGGGTCTTCTCCTCGACCTCCTTGAGGAGGGTGATGTCGCTGGCGATCTCCAGCCGGACCAGGCGACCGTCGAGCCAGGGGATGGCTCGGTCATGGATGTGGAACCAGCGATTGGTGACGGTGTTTCGGAAATCCCAGGTGTACACCTCCCCGGGCTTACCTGCCGGAGTCAGCAGGAAGCGGTTGGAGCAGAAGGCGCAGGGCCCGGTCTGGTCGGTCTGGATGGTCTGCCAGCAGATGGTGCCGGTGATGTCGCCCAATAGATCCCGGCCGTAGCGGTTGACAAAAAGCACCTCGTAGGTCTGCATGTCGGCCACATAGACCAGCGCTTCCATGCTGTCCAGGACGGTTTTCATCATGGCATGGGAGGCGGTGAGCCGGTGGTGGGTCGCCAGCTGCCGCTCCAGTTGCTGGTTGAGGGCGGCGAAGCGGTTGCTAGCGGTTTTGGCGTGGGAACAGCGGAGAAAAATCAGGGGGGAATCCCCCGTTCTGGACTGAATCCGGTAGCCGAAGCAGCTGTAGCGGAGAACCTGCCCGTCTGGCGCCAAGCGGGAGAGGGCGCCTGGCATCTGTTGTCGGTTTCTGGCGCAGGTGGCAAGATAGCCGGAGAGCGTTGCCGCGGATTCGCGGACAAATTCGCGGAGATTGCGTCCGGGTGTTTCCTGGGGAGGCAGCCCGAGCATTGCCGCGCCAGCCGGGTTGGTCGCTTTGATCTCCCCGTCCTTGGAGAGAAGAAGGCAGGCGTCGGGCCACGGCCCGCTTAGATCGATAAACAGCTCGGTCAGCATGCCTTAATTCCCGTAATATTCCCGACCCTGGGCCGCCTCTGCTTCGGGGCTCTGTTGTATGTGGACAACGATGCGGCAGCGTCCGCATCGCGCGGCAATGGTTTCCTCAAGCACCACTTTGGCATAGCCCAGATTGGCGGCGGTGATGACCCCGAAGACGTTGGAGGTCATCATGCACATGGAGGGCCGGTCCAGGACCTTGTCCTCGAAGGGGCAGGAGGTGCTTTCCAGGACGATCTTCCAGTTGTCCTGCTCCACGATGGCAAAATTGCCGTTGATCCGTTGTTTGAGATCAACGAGAACCGCCCCCACCTGCTGGCGGTTGAGCGTGGCAACCCCCAGCTCCTTGGTGTAGAGGGCGTTGATCCAATCCCCCATGTGCTGGCCAACCAGGCTGATGTACCCGGCGGCCTCCTCATAGCCCACCACCTCTTCCAGGGTGCCGGCCAGCTCCCGGATGAGGGTGCGGAGGAAAAGATCTCGGTTCAGAGGGAGAGTGAGTTGCCGCACGGCTGTTGCCTGGTCCATGGCAGTACTCCTTTGTGGCGAACGGAGGGGTCTAGGCGGGAAGTGGCCCGCTTCGGGAACTAACTGTCTATCAACAGTATCCGGCAAGCGGGGTGGGAAAGTCAAGGGGAAGAAGGGAGGATCAGCGGTTGCCCTGTCGCTGGCGAACGATCTCAAAAAGGATGACCCCTGCGGCCACCGAGGCGTTGAGGGAGTTGAGGCTGCCGGCCATGGGGATGGAGACCAGCTCATCGCATTGTTCACGGACCAGGGGGCGCATCCCCTTGTCCTCGCCGCCGATCACCAGGCAGACGGCGCCTGAGAACTTGGTCTCGTACACGGTGCGTTTGGCCTCGCCCGCTGCGCCGTATACCCAGAAGCTTTTCTTTTTTACGGCTTGCAAGGTAGTAACCAGGTTGGTGACCAGGCAGAGTTGCAGGTGGGCCATGGCCCCGGCTGCGGCCTTGGCTGCGGTGGCGCTGAGCGGGGCCGAGCGGTCCTTGGGCAGGATGATGCCGGTTGCCCCGGCTGCTGCGGCGCTGCGGATGATGGCCCCCAGATTGTGCGGGTCCTGGATGGAGTCCAGCGCCACGATGAGGGGGTGTTCCACCTCCCCGGCTTTCTTGAGCAGTTCGTGCAGGCTGCAGGTGGCCACGGGGGCTGTTTTTGCCAGCACCCCCTGGTGGGTCTTCTCCGGGGAGCTGGGGAAGCGCTGGCCCGGCAAAAAGCGAACCTTGACTCCCTGCTCCTGGGCCAGGGTGATGATCTCTTGGATCTTGGCCCCACCCTTGCCCTGCTGGATGACCACCTCCCGCACCTTTTTGGGCTGAAGTCGCAGCATTTCGAGGATGGGATGGATGCCCCAGAGGATGTCGTCGTTGTCCGGCTCGTTGCTCATGGCGCCTCCAAAAAAAGATTATTGAGGTTATTGTGCGGTAAAGCCCAAGGCCGCAAGATCAAGGGGCCGGCCGTTCGGGCTGCGGCGGGCTTTGCACCGTTCGGCGATGACCACCGCGCGCAGAACCTCCACCGCTTCATCCAGTCGGTCGTTGATCACCAGATAGTCGTAGCGGTCGGCATCTTCCATCTCGTGCCGCGCATTGTTGAGCCGCAACCGCACGGTTTCTTCGGGATCGGTTCCCCTGCCCCGCAGCCGTTTTTCCAGCTCACCCCAGGAGGGCGGGGCGATGAAAAGGAATACGGCGCCGGGGTGTCCGCAATCACGGAGCTGTCGGGCCCCCTGAACATCAATGTCGAGAAAAACATCAATCCCTTGTGCCTGCTGCGCCTCGATGGCCTTCCGGCTGGTGCCGTAAAGATTGCCATGCACCTCGGCCCATTCGAGAAAGGCCTGCTCGGTGCGCATTGCTTCGAAGGTCGGACGATCGACAAAGTGGTAATCCCGGTCGTTGCTCTCGCCGGGGCGTGGGGCGCGGGTGGTGTGCGACACGGAAAAGGCGAGGTTGGGCACCTCTGCCAGCAGTTTTTTGAGGATGGTGGATTTGCCCGCCCCGGAGGGAGCGGAGATGACAAAAAGATTGCCCCGGCTCATTTGTCCGCCTTTTCCGGCTGCTCGTCATCGCGCCGGTCGTAGGAGGCCATGAAGCGCAGGGTGATGGTTTCCGGCTGCACCGAGGAGAGTAGGACATGGTTGCTGTCCAGGATGATGATGGAGCGGGTCCTCCTCCCTTCGGTGACGTCGATGAGCCGTTTCTGTTCCTTGGCCTCTTCCCGCAGTTTTTTCATGGGGGAGGATTTGGGGTTCACCACCGCCAGCACCCGGCTGGCAAGGACGGCGTTGCCGAAGCCCACGTTGATCATTCTCTGGTCTGACATGCTCTTCCCTTACTCGATATTCTGAATCTGTTCCCGGAGCTTTTCCACCTCGGTCTTCAACTCCACGGTGAGATGGGCGGTGGGGGCGTCGCTGATCTTCGAGGCCAGGGTGTTGATCTCCCGCAGGAATTCCTGGAGGAGAAAATCAAGCCTGCGGCCCACGGGCTCGTCCGCCGCAAGAAAGCCGGAAAACTGGCTGATGTGGCTTCTGAGGCGCACCACCTCCTCGGTGACATCGGCCTTGTCCGCCATCATCGCCACCTCTTGGGCCAAGCGGAGGGGGTCAAGGTCAACCCCCTGGAGGAGAACGGCCAACCGCTCCTTGAGCTTCTCGGTTCTCCGTTGGACAATGGTGGGGACATCCTGGGCAATGGTCTCCACGGTCTTGGCAAACTCTTGCAACCGCTGATCCAGCTCGTTTTTGAGCGCCTCGCCTTCCTGGGCCCGCATGGACTGCGCCATGATTAGCGCCTGATTAAGGGCCTCGGAAATCTGCGGCCAGACCGCCTCAAGGTCTTCCTCCTCTTCGTGGGCAACGATGATTTCCTTGTAGTTCTGGAGCATGGCCAGGGTCGGTCCGTCGTCCAGGGAGAGATCCTGGCGGATTGCCTCCAGGCACTGGTAGTAATTGCGGGCCAACGGCAGGTTGGCTGCCAGGCGGATACTGTCGCCCGCCTCGGCGCCGGGATTGACGTAGACATCCACATGGCCCCGGCTGTAGTAGGTGCCGATTTCTTTTTTGATCCGCTCTTCAAGGCCGAGATACTTGCGGGGGATCTTGATGCTCAGGTCAAGGAACTTGTGGTTCACCGAGCGGATCTCCACGGTCCAGCTTTTGGCCCCGGTCACTTCGCCCCGGCCATAGCCGGTCATGCTCAACGGTCTTTTCATCCGATTGCCTCGAGAAGTTCGGCGGTGGAGGCCGTGGCCGTGCCCACCTTGCCTACGACGATGCCCGCCGCGAAATTGGCGATGGTGGCCGCATCGGCAGCGGTTAGGCCAACGGCCAAACCCAGGGCCAGGGTGGCGATTACTGTGTCGCCGGCGCCGGTGACATCGTACACCTCCTTGGCCATGGTGGGGATGGTGAAGAGGGGCTGTCCCTTTTCGTACAGGGCCATGCCCGCCTCGCCTCGGGTGATGAGGACCGCGTCGCTGGCCAGCTTTTCCTGGAGGAGATGGGCCGCGGTTTGTAGGTCCGCCTCGGTTTTGATCGCCATGTCGGCCATGCGCTCGGCCTCGTGCAGGTTGGGGGTGATGATGGTGGCGCCGCGAAAGCGCTCCGGATGCTGGGGCTTGGGGTCGATGATGAGAGGAATCTCCCGTTCCTTGAGCCGGCTCCGCAGGTGGTCCATCAGGGGCAGGCCGATCATGCCCTTGTTGTAGTCGGAGACGATGATTGCATCGAAGCTCTCCAGATGGTCGTCGATGAAGCGGCAGATCTCCGCCAGCCGTTCCGGACTTGGTTCCCCGGTTTTTTCCCGGTCGAAGCGGACCACCTGCTGGTGTTGGGCCACGATCCTGGTCTTGAGGGTGGTGGGGCGGTTCGCGGTGCGCACGATTCCAGCCGTTGGGGAGCCGAGTTCCGCCAGCAGACTCAAGAGATGGTCGCCCATGGCATCGTTGCCGATCAAGCCGCAGAGCGAAGCCCGGCTGTTCTGGGCGTAGATATTGTGCAGGACGTTGGCCGCTCCGCCCAGCAGCAGGTTTTCGTGGGTGACATCCACCACCGGCACCGGAGCTTCTGGGGAGATTCTGGAAACAGAGCCCCAGATGAAGTGATCGACAATGATGTCGCCGAGCACCAGGATATTGGCGGATTTGAATTTGCCAACCGCATCGCGCAGCTGTTTTTTCTTTGTACTGGACAAGGTCACGGACCGGCTCCTGGGGTCATGTTGCGAAAGATGGCACGGCTGGTGCAACAAGGCGCAACCAAGCGTAAGGATACAAGAATTGCAATTATAGACTTCTTGGGGGGCTTGGGCAAGTAAAGAAATGAGCAAAAAAATGTACCGTGAGTGCTTCCGCAGGGGCATGGATGAAAAAAGGCCCTGCCGGAGATATTTCCGGTGGGGCCTTGCACAACTAAACCGCTGTAGCCGGGAGGTTAAACCGTCGATGAAGCGGATGTCCTTTGGCGGAAGATTAGCGTTAATCCGGTCCCGCGTTGAACATTCATTGTTCCCTCCCGTCATTCTCTCTAACAATGACCGAACCGAGTGGTCACTATTTCATGGCAGGATCATTTTACAACTTTACAGGAATTGGCATCTGCTGGCCAAGGGCAATCACATGGCGCCTTTGCCCGCAGCAATGACTGCGGGCAAAGGCTTTTTGTCAGTCCAGGGGTCAGTTGCAGCCGGTGGTTAAAGCGTCACAGGTATTCAGGTTCAGCCCGTTGGGGAACGAGCCACCGAAGATGTTGAAGTTCATCTGGGGATTCGTTCCGGGGAAACCGAAGCCCGGCAGTTCTGTGCCTACGGTGGGGAATTTAAGCGCGTCCAATTGCGCCATTAAAGTTAGCTCCGCCTGTTCGAAAGCTCCTAGTGCAGACATGTCTGGCAGGTCCAAGCTGATATTGAGGTTCACGGCGTTGAGCGCCGAGTTCATCGCGTTGTTTGCCTGATCAATCAGGGAGTCCACATAGTGGCCGACCCCGAGACCCTTAAGTATCTTCCAGAGAAAGCCGCTAAGAATATGCTCAATCTCTTTCTCTATGGCGTTGGAGCCCTGAATTATCGTCCGGAAACCTATCGAAACTGTATAGTCGGAGAACCTGGCTGGGTTGGTCCAGGTCGGGTTTGGGTAAGGGAAGCTGAAGGAGAAGCTCTGATCCAGTACGCCGTTAAGTGCGGAGAGTTGCTTGGCGAGGCCGTTCACGCGGTCGTAAAGTGCTTCTATCTCGGTGCGCAGTCTGTCTATCTCGCGCAAGTCGGTGTTGAACGGGTCGAAGAAGCTCATAGAGGGCAACCAGGGCTCAGGGGTGTAGAGTAGCCCTTTCACTACCCTGTCGTAGTCCACTAGCACATGGTCCACGTTATTCGCGCTATTGTTTACGTTGGTGGTCGCACAATTCAATTTTTCCGCAGGCAGCGAGCCAAGACAGGCTTGGGTTTTGCTTGCGGCTCCCGGAATATTCTTTATCAGACCGTCGTTTATCCCGATGATCGCCATTTTTAGGGCCTTCGCTTTTTCGGCTGCGGCGCTCATCTTTATGCGTATGGGGTCGGTCTTGACGACTATTGCGTCCATGCGCTGGCGTGCAACGGTGATATTTTTTTGTGTAACGGCAAGGGTGTCTTTTATCTTTTTTACTTTTTCTCTGGCCTGCGGTATGGCCTGGGCGGCTTCGGCTGTCTTGTTGAGCGTTGTAACCGCGATCTCGAGTTTTTTCAGGTCGGAGTTCAGCGTAGACAGTACACCCAAGGCGGTCGCGGAGGTATCAAGGAATTGTTCAATGTTGGATACGCGCGTTGCAAGATTGGCCTGATCGTAATAAAGAGATCGGAAGAGCGTCGG
>JBAZCG010000042.1:0-26877 GCA_041671085.1 Desulfurivibrionaceae bacterium
CTTCAGACGGCTATGGCTTTGTAAAGCCGTATTTTGCCAAAAGTCCCTGTGCTTCAGGGCTCCGCAGATACTGGATAAATGCCTGGGCCTTCTCCTTGTTCGCACTCCCCGCCACAACGGCCACGGGATAGACAATGGGTTTATCGGTGGGGATTTCAGCCACAACCCGCACTCTGTCTTTTGCTGCCGCGGCATCCGTGGCATAGACAAAACCAGCCTCCACCTCACCCCGCATCACATATTCAAGCGCCTGTTTTACCGAGATACCCATGACGCATTTAGGCGCCAGCGGTTCCCATAGCCCCTGCTTTTCCAGGACAGCCTTGGTATATCTGCCCACCGGCACCGACTCAGGATTGCCCATGGCGATCTTTTGCACCCGGCCTGATTTCAGCTCGGCAAGCCCTGTAACCACTGGCATATTCACCGGGGTTATGAGCACCAAGGAATTCCCCACGAAATTGATTCTGCTCCCCGTCACAATGAACCCACCCTTTTCCGCCTTGTCCATGCTCTCTTGGTCGGCAGAGGCAAAGACGTCTGCCGGTGCTCCCTGAGCGATCTGCTGCAACAACGGTCCGGTGGCGGCGAAATTAAAATTGACCTTCACCCCTGGATTTTTAGCCATAAACGACCTGCCGATCTCCTTGAAGGATTCGGTCAGGCTGGCGGCGGCGGAGACGAGCAGCTCGGTTTCCGCGCGGGCAGGGCGTGGGGCACAAAACAGTGACGGCATTACAACAAATAAACAGATCAGAATTCTCAAAAACACGGCGCGGCTCCTTTAATGAAGTAATGGTGGTCTTGAACGACGCGTCACCCCGAGAAGGCGGGGACCAGCCTTGCTGCAACTGTCCGCAACGACTGAATCGGAGTCTCGCTCCTCTCGCTTACCTCCGGCCTTCGCCGGAATGACGGAATGTCGCGTTGTTCTTGAGTTGTTACGAGTCCGGCAAGTAAGGCAGATGACACAACCCATGCAGACTACGGTTAAGGGCCAAGATCACGCCTCCTTTCCCCACACAGCGCCTCCCCCAGCTTGGCGGTCATTTCCTGCAAAACATCTTGGAACTGCGTGTGATACTGCCAGAAAACAGCAATTACTCTCTCGCCCGTCGGCGTAAGCCTGGCCCCGCCGCCGCTCTTGCCGCCCCAGGAGGTCTCCACCAGCTTGCATCCCGCCTGACGGTTCATGGAACCGGATCCCAGGGCTTATACGACATCTCCATGAACCGGGCCGCCTGGGCAAGGGAACCGAATCCCTGATCCGCTCAAGCAGCACCACCCTGCCATAGCCGAGGAAAGTCCCCTCCTAACCTTCAAGCCAGAGCCTGCCCCGCCACTGCAACCCGGATTTCACCTTGTTTTTCGACGGGTTATTTTTCATTTCGTTATACTTACCTGAATATAACGGTTACACAAGACCTTTTTGCACAAAAAAAGCCCGTCTGTCTCAGCCAGGGAGGGGGCGAGACAGACGGGCTAACCAGGGAAAAAGATGGGGGAAACCCTGTTAGAACGCCATGCTCACGGAAACACCACCATAGACGAAGCTGTCGTCATTTCCATTCTTGCTGCTTGCTTTCATGAGATCCTGGGCATCATTGCTCAAGGCGAAAGTATAGCTGAGCTTCGGAGCGACGGTGATGTATTTGTTCACCGGCACGGTGAACCCCACGGACAACACCCCGTCATGGAAATTGCTGTACTTACTGCCATCGGCCTCTTTATATGGTGAAGACGCACTTGCCTTGAGGTAGCTCACCTGGGCGCCCAGATCCAGAGTGATGTCACCCTGCACCGGGAAAGAATGGGAAACCCCCAGGGTTGTATACCAGCCCGGATAGTAATCCGTGTCGCGGTACACGGCCAGGGTCGGCTTCAAAAGGGTGTTCAGCACAGCGCTTGCGAAAAATTCCTGCGAATCATGCGCCGCATCAAGAGCGTAGTAAATATAGCCTGCGGAAAAGGCTACAGGCCCCATCTCCCAGCCATAGGCCAGGGTCATATCGGTCTCATTCCAGTTATTTGCCTCATCCGTTGTGGCGGAGTACGGATCGGTATCAAGATTTCCCCAGAGGTTTGCGGAAAATCCCTTATAAGCCACAGTCATGGAGGGCTGCACCACGACGCTGTCTTTGCTCAGCTCAAATCCACGCCAGATATACTGGCTGTAAGCACCAACGGTCAGGTTCGCCGTGGGCTTGTCTTCTTCGGCCTCGGCAGCAAAGGCCAGGCCGGAAAGCATGGAAAGACATACCCCTGTGGCGGCAACTCCGACCAACAACTTCCTCGCGACTTTACTCATCTTCTCTCTCCTTTTATTACACATTATGAAAATTACCTTTAAAGGCACAAAGCCCGTGTTCTATGTACCCATGTGTATCCAAATTTCATGCCAACAACAAAAAAAATAAATAACATTATGAAATTATAGAGATTACCAGCAATCACTCCATTGTTGCAAATTACATTTTTGAGTCATTACGTTCAGTCAGGATGACAAAAATGTAATCTACACTGTCCCCACTCCACCGCGCTACTCCTTGTCTTTGACACTACAGGTCCGCACCGAGTCGATCTTTGTCCAATCATAGTAGGTATTGAAACTCTTGCCATCCTTGCCCTCTTCCGTAACCCGGACAAACTCCTCGCCAAGAAAGATCACCGCCTTCTCATACACCTTGCCCTCGTTCACCTGCACCGACACGCCCTTGCGCAGTTTACGGGACATGGTCCCTTGCACCGGCATGGAAGAATACTCAAACACCTTTTCCCAGGTAGCCTTCATTGTATCACCTCATTACAGTTTTTTTTAAGAGCACCCACCGCCCGAGCCGACACAGCCGCCGGAGGCACAAGACTTCTTCCGTTTTTGCAAAGGGGCAACACTGGCGCCTTCGTATATCGCCTTCAGGCCATCCACGATAAACCCGCCCATCTCCACCGGCTTTACCCCGGCGTTCTCAAGAATCCCGCGAGGCGTTTCGCCTACGTTGCTTACTAAAACCGCCCGGCAGTCATTCAAGGCCCGGGCCAGCGAGGTCCAGCGCTGTAGACCGCCACTTACCTTGGGCGCCTGCCGCTCTTCCACAAGCAGATACTCGTCCCCCTTGCGCTCGTAAATCTGGAAGCGATTGGCTTCGCCAAGGTGCTGATTGACCAGCACTCCTTCCATAGTGGCCACTGCCACATAGGGCCGAATCTCCGGGGGCAGGGCCGGGAGCTGGGCGCAGGCGGAAAGACAGCCGCGCATCTCCTCGGTCCGGTCCTGATCCAGCAGACCCACCGCATCGGCCCGGCAGCGGGTGCAGTGGCGCATCTGCGGCAGGAACTTCTCGGCCTCGGTGCGCAGCACGCCGATTTCCTCCTTGGATGGTTCACGAATCGCGCCAAAGGGGGTGCCCACATTGGGGAACATGGCCATGCAGTTGAGGAGATCCGCCCCCAACTCCTGCATGGTTTCCGCCACCTTAATAATATGCTGGTCATTGATCCCCGGGATCATAATGGAGTTGATTTTCACTGTGATGCCGTGCGCCTTCAAGGATTTGACCGCCTCCAACTGCCGGGAAAGGAGCAACTCAGCCGCCTGGAGGCCTTGATAGGCAACCTTGCCGTCCCGCACCCAGCTGTAAATCTTGGCGCCCACTGCCGGATCAACGGCATTGATGGTGATGGTCACATGGGAGACGTTCAGCTCGGCCAACTCGGGGATATAGGGGCCGATGGCCAAGCCGTTGCTGGCCAGGCATAAGATCATCTGCGGGTAATGCTTATTGATCAGCCGCATGGTTTCCATGGTCGCCTCACCATTGGCAAAGGGATCGCCGGGCCCGGCAATGCCCGCCACAGTGATGCGGGGCTCCTTTTCCAGAACCTTGCCCATGTAGACCAGGGCCTGCTCGGGAGTCAGGATGGTACTGGTCACCCCGGGCCGCGACTCGTTGACGCAGTCGTACTTGCGGTCGCAGTAATTGCATTTGATGTTGCAGTTCGGGGCCACCGGCAGATGGACGCGGCCGGCCTGTCCTTTCATGGCCGGGTTGAAACAGGGATGTTTGTTCAGGTCTTTGTGTATCTCGCTCATAATTTTCTCCCTTTTGGATAGCGGTAAGTCTTCAGTTATCAGCTATCAGCGCAAGGCTGACCGCTGATAACTGCTTTATTTTTCACATGTAGCTGTAGCCGACCTCGGAATTGTCCTGCTTGGCCATGATCATGGCATTGGCGAGCAGGTCGAAAAGCTGCTGCGCTCCGTGGTAGCCGATATGCAGGAGTCGCTGCCCCCCCACCCGGTCGTGGATGGGAAAACCAACGCGGATGAGCGGGATGCCTAAGCCCCGCGCCAGCCCATACCCCTTGCTGTGGCCGAGGAAGAAATCAGGCTTCAGTTCTGCGGCCAACTCTCCGATCTCATGGAAATCCATGCCCTCGTGTATCCGGGGCATCTCAACGGCAAATCCCTCCACCGCATTTTCGATGGCCTTGATAAATCCACCGCTGGTGCCGCCCGAGGCGCACACCACCGGTTGCACCCCGATCTCGGCAAGGAAAGAGGTCAGGCCGACAACCAGATCCTCTTCGCCGTAGACCACGGCCCGTTTACCGAACACGTACTTATGCCCGTCCACCAGGCTGTCCACCAAGCGGCCCCTTGCCATGGTGTATTTCTCCGGCATGGGTTTGGAGGAAAGATCGCTCAACACCGCAAAAAACCGGTCCGTTTCCCTGATGCCCACCGGCATGCCCAAACGGTGCCGGGGTACGTTGTAAGTCTTTTCAAGATAGACGCCGCCGGAGAGCTGATCCGGCAAGGTATAGCCGAACTCCACCGTTGCCTTGGCGCCGCTCATCGCCTGAATATCCTTGATCTTCGTTCCCCCCTTGGGGATCAGGGGATAGTCCCGCAGGGCTGGGCCATCGAGGGTTTCGGAAAAATCAGGGAGTACGGTGGCAGTGAGACCGCAATCGGCAACGATCTCCTTGAGGCTCCTGAGATCAGCGGCCGAGAGAAAGCCGGGCAGGATGTTCACCGTACCGTTCGGTTCACTCGCCTCGGTCAACTGCTCGACCAAGGCCCGCACCGCCGCATGGAACCCCTCCATGTGGGTGCCCGAATAGCTCGGGGTGGAAACATGCACCAACATCGGGCCGCCATCCTGCATAAACTCCTGGCGGTACTGGAAGAGCAGCATCTTCACGTCATCGCCGATGGTTTCGGTGAGACAAGTGGTGGCGATGCCGATGAGCGCGGGGTGGTACTTTTCCGTCACGTTTTTCAGCCCGAGCTTCAGGTTCGCTCCGCCGCCGTAGACCGCGTTCTTCTCCCCCAGGGAGGAGGAGGCGATGTCGATGGGCTCGTTGAAATGGCTGATGATGTAGCGCCGCATGTAGGTGGCGCAGCCCTGGGAGCCGTGGAGAAAGGGCACTGCCCCTTCCACGCCCCGAAAGGCGAGGCTGGCGCCCAGCGGCTTGCACAGCTTGCAGGCGTTGGTGGTGGAGACATACTGGGGGGGCATCTTGGTCATCTCGAACAACCTCTCATAACTATTGTTGAAATCGCAAAAAGCCGCGATTACAACGGTTATCGCTTTGCAACTCGTTGAATTTGTGTCGCGGACCTGTGGCCTTTTTCCTTTCTTGCGAGTTCATCACTATTCGGGGCAGGTCTTTCCCCCCTCATCCTGTCCTTCTCCATCAGGGAGAAGGGACGTCCAGACACAATTCCTTTGCGGACTCCCCCTCTCCCTCAGGGAGAGGGCCGGGGTGAGGGCCTACCCCTTTCGCGTTCTTTCGTGGTGTTAGCGGCCAATTCTTACACATCTTTCCGGGGCACAAACCGCCACACCGGGCTCATCACCGAGCCGTAGACCTCACGGGCAAAGTTGAGCATGCCCGTAAATCCGGCCAGCATCTCCTTGCGCTCGTGGTTGTGGTCGCAGAAGGCAACGCCCAGCTTATAGGCGATGGGCCGCTCCTTGACCCCGCCCACAAAGATGTCCACCTCCTTTTCCTGAAGAAAGGCGGAGAGCTCCAGGGGGTTGGAATCATCCACGATGATGGTGCCGGGATCGGTGATCGCGGCAAGTTCCTCATAATCCTCCGGGGTCCCGGTTTGGGAGCCGACCATGACCACCTGCATACCGATGGTGCGGAAGGCCTTGACCAGGGAAAACGCCTTGAAAGCGCCGCCCACATAGATGGCCGCCCGCTTGCCCGCCAGGGCCTGCCGGTACCGCATGAGCTCCGGCATGATCAACGAAAGCTCCTCTCTGACCAGCTCCCTGGTGCGGAGCATCATCTCCTCGTCCTTAAAAAACGCGGCCACCGCATAGAGCGACTCGGCCATGTCTTCAACGCCGAAATAGGAAACCCGCAACGAGGGGATGGAGTAATCCTCTTCCATCATCCGGGCCAGGTCCATGGTGGAACCGGAGCACTGCACCACATTGAGCGCGGCCCCGTGAGCCCGCTGGATATCTCCCACCCTCCCGTCCCCGGTGATGTTGGCCACCACCTCGACGCCCATCCGGGCAAAGTATTCGCGGATCAGCCAGATCTCCCCGGCCAGATTGAAATCGCCCAAGATATTGAGGCTGTATTTGGAGATGGTGCTGGTGTCGCCCATGCCCACCAGTTGCCGCATGGCATTGCAGGCGGCCTTGTAGCCGGCCCGCTTGTTGCCCTTGAACCCTTCCGACTGGACGGGCAGAACCGGAATACCCTTTTCTTCGGAAACCCTGCGGCACACCGCCTCCATGTCGTCGCCGATGATCCCGACGATACAGGTCGAATAGACAAAGGCCGCCTTAGGGCTGTGGCGGTCGATGAGTTCGACCAGGGCGTTGTAAAGTTTTTTCTCACCGCCGAAGATGACGTCGATCTCCTGCATGTCCGTGGAAAAGCTCATCCGGTGCAACTCCGGCCCGGAAGAAAGGGCGCCCCGGATATCCCAGGTGTAGACCGCACAGCCGATGGGGCCGTGCACCAGATGCAGGGCGTCGGCAATGGGATAGAGCACCACCCGAGAACCGCAGAAGACGCAAGCCCGCTGGCTCACCGCCCCCGCCAGGCTGTCCTTATTGCAGTCCATGACAAAGGGGGCTTCCCCGGTACGGTGTATCGAATCCTGTCGTTCCTGCAACGCTGCTTCCATGGCGTCCTTGCTCCTGTGTGATGATTTACAAAGGAGTAAGAGCAAGGGATGTGCCACACAGGGGAAATAATATTTTACTAAGTGATTACTTGCTGTTAAACGAAAAGCACTTCAGGGGCTGAAGTGGAAGGGAGCAGGTGACAAGGAGGGCTGTGTAAGTTTTGCGACAAAAAAGAAGGGGCCAGACATTTTTGTCGGCCCCTGCGGGAGGAAGAACAGAGCAGGCATAGGGGTAATCCATATTTTCCGCTATACAGTGTTCTTTATGAGTGCTATAATTAGTGCTGTTAACAGCCCTTCAAGGAGGACCATATCATGAATACTAGATTTTCAGAGGACATCATCCCATTAAGCGACCTGAAAGCAAACCCCGGTAAAGTCATAAGGCATGTTTCCGAGGCGCATCGGCCGGTATTGTTGACCAGCAGGGGGCGAGGGGTGGCGGTGATGCAGGATCTGCGTGATTTTGAAAAGACCGAAGAGGAATGCTCTTTTATGCGGGCCGTGGTCAAGGGTATGGTAGAGCTGGATCAAGGCCACGAGACATCCCTTGCCGAGGTAAAAAAACGGTTGGGACTGACATAGAAAATGGCCAAGACGATGCCCATAACCTTCGCGGAGTCCGCGTTTCAGGATCTGGAAGACATTCTTGCCTATTATGCTGGCCAGGCAATGCCGCAGGTTGGCAGCCGATTCGTCGCGGAAATTATCACTGACATTGAGTTGCTGTCCAGCCAGCCACGCATGGGCCGCATAGTGCCGGAATTTGAGCAGGATTTTCTGCTGGAGCTGATCCGCCCCCCTTTTCGGATTGTCTATCGTGTGGATAGAGATCAGGTCAGGATCGTCAGGGTCTGGCGCAGTGAAAGATTGCTCAAATTGTCACAAGACGATTGAGGCGCGTGGTGCACTTTGTAGTTTGAATTCACCTCTGGTTAACAGAAATCAAGTATTATCTCCCCGGAATTCCGCGGACATTTTTGTCGGCCCCCTGGGGGGGGGAACAACAAGGACTAACTGTGTTTTTCGAGGCGCCCGACTGTCTTCAATGCAAAAGCCAGCCGGGCCACAGGTGAGTCGTTCAGGCTGTAACATCCAGCAAGGAAGTCGAAGATTTTGATTCTTCCTTGCTGAGTTTTGTCAATTGCTCCAGCATGATTTGTAGCAAATCAATTTGTTTCTGGCTGGATCCCTTGGTCCCTGAAGATTTTGCTTCTGAGTCATCGCCCGATACCGCCATGGCCATGCCTCCTGACGACGGCGGTGATGGCGGTGCAAAGCCGCTTTTATCCATAAACGACTTCAGCTCGTCGGCATTGAGCGAACCGTCGCTGTCGCTGTCGGCCGCAGCAAAGGTATCATTGTTTACGGTAATGGACTGGCCGGTCATCTTCTGCATCTTCTCCGCCATGGTTGTCAGTTCATCCTTGGAAATAGCACCGCTGCCATCCGAATCCACCTTCTTGAAAAAGTCCTGCGGCCCATGATGGCTGCCACCGTTGCCGATGGATGCCGTATCCGAAGAGGTGCCTTGATCGTCAGACCCGGCCTGCAACTGCTCCAACAGTTTTTGCAGGCCAGCAATCAGGGAAGAAAGAGCATCCCCGCCGGAATTGGCGGCATAGGCCGCTGCTGCCTTGTCCTTCGAAGGTGGTGCTGCCCCCATCTCCCCCGAGCTCCCCATCTCGCCAGGAGGGCCAAAGCCGTTGCTTTTCATGAGATTCATCATCTCATTCTCGCTCAACGTACCACTGCCATCGGAGTCGTAGCTTTTAAAAGAGGTGTCGTCCACCGCGAGGGTCTTGCCGGTCTTGCTGCTGACGTCCTCTGCCAGCGTCTTCAATTCGGCCTGGGAGACCCCTCCGCTGCTGTCTAAGTCTACATTTTTGAATAAATCTTGCGGCCCCTGCCGCTGTTGCATGGCTTGCATAGCCTGCATGGCATAACTGCTGGAACTGCCGATACTGCTTACCATAATCTGTCCTCCTGTATGGAATTTGGTGATGCATACGAGATGCGCCTGATTTCCATATCGGTTGAAGGCCAGCACAACAATGTGGAAAGAATAAGGAAAGGAACCCGCACGAGCCAAATGCCCATGCACGAATGCCGCTGGTTGTGATACAGATAAAACTGAATCCGAACAGATAGGAGGGAAGACGATGAAAATCAGCATCACCCACAGGCTCTTCTTGGCGATTATTTCGGCGGCTGGCATGGCAGTGATCAGTTTGGTTCTGATCATGCAGTTGAGCATGAGGCAGGGATTCCTGCGCTACGTCAACACCATGGAAAAAACGGGTGTTTCCCGGTTGGCCACCTCATTACAGGAGGGCTATCGCCCTGAATCTGGCTGGGAGTTTGTGCTGCACAACCCAGCCCTGTGGCATCGGCTGGTTATTGCCTCCATGCATGTGGGTGGCCCACCTCCTCCACCGGGAGTCCCGGCTGACCCTTCGCCGAACCTCGAGACCGAAGGACCGCCATCCAGGCCATTCCCACCACCTCTACCCCCCCACTTTGTTCATCGTTTTTTTCTTCTTGATGCGGACAGAAAGGTGCTGATTGGCCGGATTGAAGTCCCAGTTGGGAGTGAAGCAACACCCTTGCTCCATCAGGGCAAGATCGTTGGGTACGCAGGGATGGTGCCTCGCGAGGAGATGTCCGAACCTCATCAGGCGCGTTTTATTAAGGAACAATCCTTAGCTTTCGCTATGGTGGCGGGTGTTGTCCTCCTGTTGGCCACCGGGCTCTCGCTGCTTCTCTCCAAAAGGCTGGTCCGGCCGTTGCGCGGCCTCGCAGAAGCGACACGCCAGCTAGCCGCAGGGAAGTTCGCCACTAGGGTGGACGTGGTCTCTGCCGACGAACTGGGACAGTTGGCCGACAATTTCAATACCTTAGCCATGACCTTGGAAAAGAACGAGCAGGCCCGTCAGCAATGGGTGGCGGACATCTCCCACGAGTTACGCACGCCGGTGGCGATCCTGCGGGGCGAGATCGAAGCCCTTCAAGACGGCATCCGCCAACCAGATTCCGACTCGCTCCGCTCCCTGCACGGGGAAGTACTCCGCATCACCCGCCTGGTAGATGATCTATACCAGTTGACCATGTCGGATCTTGGGGCGCTTACCTACCAGAAGGAAAAACTGGATATCATCGGCCTACTCAAGGAAACGGTCGCCAGCCATGACACAAAATTCTCCGATAAAGGGATCACGCTCACCAGCACTCTCCCTAGAGAAAACACGGTGGAAATACTCGGAGATGCCGAGCGATTACGCCAGCTTTTCGCCAACCTGCTCGCCAACTCGCTGAAGTACACCACCGCCGGAGGAGAACTACGCATAGGCACGACCTGCCATGAGCGCACCGTGACCATTGATTTTCAGGACTCCGCTCCCGGAGTTGCCGGGGCGGATATGGACCGGCTGTTCGAGCGCCTCTACCGGATAGAGGCATCCCGTAACCGCGCCACCGGCGGCGCTGGCCTCGGTCTGGCCATCTGCCGGAACATCGTCGAGGCCCACCAGGGAAAGATCTCGGCACAATCCTCCCCCTTGGGCGGTCTCTGGGTCCAAGTCGAGCTGCCAAGGACGAAATTCCAATGACGCAAATGATCCTGATTGTGGAGGATGAACCGAAATTGGCCGAGGTATTACGCGACTATCTGCGGCATGCGGGGTTCAAGACCTTCTGGATCGTCAGCGGATCGGCGGCGGTTCCCTGGGTACGGGATCATGCCCCCGCCCTGATCCTGCTGGACCTGATGCTGCCCGAACGTAACGGACTGGAGATCTGCCGGGATATCCGCACCTTCTCGTCCGTGCCGATCATCATGATCACCGCCCGGATTGAGGAAATCGACAGACTCCAGGGCTTGGAGTCGGGGGCGGACGACTACATCTGCAAACCGTTCAGCCCCCGAGAGGTGGTAGCCAGGGTCAGGGCGGTGCTCAGGCGAACCGAGGTCGCCTCCTCCCCACCCGCCGGCCTGATTCTGGATCAATCCCGCTACCAGGCCACACTGAACGGTTACGACCTGGATCTCACCGCTGTCGAGTTTAATTTGCTGAAATTTCTTTCTTCAAAGACGGGACAGGTCTGCACCCGCCAGCAGTTGATGGACAGCATCTATCCCGACGAGCGGATCGTGGCCGACCGAACCATCGATAGTCATATCAAGAAACTGCGCAAAAAGATCGCCCGAGGCAGCGGTGACGTAGAGTTCATCCATTCTGTGTATGGGGTGGGATACAAGTTTGAACCGCAGGAAGGGTCGATGCCGTTATAGGCATGAGAGGTCCAGATTTTCGGAATCCTTTGAATTCAAGAGGGCCGCGGCCAGTACATGATGATCATCACCCCCAGCAGGGCCACGATACCCCCAAGGATATCGAACCTGTCGGGCTCTATCCTATCGACCTGCCAGCCCCAGAGGATTGAGAGCACAATAAAAACACCGCCATATGCCGCGTAGACCCGACCGAAATGCGCTGGCTGGAAGGTGGGAATTATCGCATAGAGCAGAAGCACGAATGCGCCGAACAGCGCGTACCACGGGGGTTTCCCCTCGCGCAGCCAGAGCCAGACAAGATATCCGCCGCCAATCTCGCACAGCCCGGCCAGAACAAAATAAAAAATGGAGGTGGTTATCGCTATGGTCCCCATCTGCATGTATTCCCTAGGCAAGGGTTTTCCTAAGACAGACAAGCGCCGTGGCCTGCCAGCCAAGAGCTTCATAAAAATCCAAAGCAGGACCATTGTTGCGATCGGCCAGAAGCTGAAGCCGTTCAATGCCCCGTTCCCTGGCCCATCCCTCAAGGCTCTCCATCAAATACCGCCCGACCCCTTTTCCCCGCCATTGTTCCCGCACAACCACATCTTCGACCAACAGGGCGGGACCACCCTCCGCCGTGGAAACCGTCATCTGGCCCGTACACATGCCGATCACCTGGCCTTGACCCTCGGCAACCAGCACACAGCCACGCTCGTTTTTCAGCATCAGCGTTAGGCCCCGCCGCTGCCGCGGCTCATCGAAAACAAAATCCTCTTCTATCGAAAAAAGCGCGGCCAGCAAAAAGACCAGGCTGTCAATATCCGCCGGTTCCGCAGGTCGTATGCTCACCCTTACGTCGAACATGGGGTCCTCTTTCCCTTCCCGTCATAACATGCTGCACAATTCACAGCCCGAGGTGGTTCGGTTAAAAAAACTCGATCCGGATATTTTCATCATCAGCCTGGGTTAAGGTATAGAGGCCACCGTCCGCGAAGGTCATCCCCTGGGCTGCGGCAACGTTTTTCAACTTGGCAATGGAGTCTTTTATTTCACCTTCTTCGGCCTCACTGTTGGTGTGAATGAGAAGTTCATTATCGTTGTCGGTGAATTCCAGAAGAAAGGCATTGTGCTCCAAAAACACCAGATCCTCATAGGCGTATGATATCCCCATCCCGGAGGATTCAACAATTGTCGTTACTTTTCCCAAGGGTTTCAGACTCATTTTTCATGATTCCCGGCTAAAAGTTGTTTTTCCACCAAATCCTGCAACCTGTTTGCCAGACCCAACATGGTAGGAATTTCCTCCATGGCCGGCCCGGCGATATTAAAGGTATCCAGGTCACAGATCTCCTGATATTGATCCAGGTTCAAGAGTCCCTCCCGGATATCCGACATGGCACCGGGAAAGGCCTCATCCATGGCTTCGACAAGATCTTTCATGGTGTGGTTAAAGGGCAATTTACCCTCACACATCAGGGCGGTCATGACAAATTTTTCAATTGCCATGGCGATAATGTTGTACAGAATCACGGTGGTGAAGGCCTTTTTGCGCTGCGCATAGGCTGCGGAGGCAGCCTTGAGAAAGGCCTTACCCTCAGACCAGAAATCTTCCCAGCCGCTTATGGGCTGGGCCTTTTTAAGGTCGGATAATAAAAAATTTGCGGCCGGTTCCATGGGTTTGCTCCTCTTATTTTCCGTGAGGAAGAAGGCTGAATGGCTCCGCCACAACCCAATATCCTTTTCCCCTATGAGGCGATCAGATACTCTGCCGCCGGCGTCCCGTCTTCGAGGCCATCCAGGATGGCATCAATGGCGTCATGGCTATTCACCCCTTTGAACCACCAGTTTTCGGGCTGAATCACCATAATGGGGCCTGATTCGCACTGTTTGAGACAGGTGGTGGCGGTGACCAGGCAGTTCAGACCCCGGTCGAGGATTTCCTCTTCGAGATACTGCATAAAGCCGTCGGTCTGCTTGTGGCAAAGGCCTTTCTTGTCGCCGGCCACGCGGAAGCTCTGGCAGACGAGGATCTGTCGTTTTGGAATTGCCATGGTGATTTTCTCCTTAGATTAGAGCCGCTACTTGCGGCAGGTTGGTTTATTTTTGCCGCCGCCGAACAAAACATCCACGGTGCCGTCGATCTCGCCCTCGGTGATCAGCACCGTGATGCCGCGCTCTTTCAAGATCTGTTTGGGGTTTGCTCCGGCGCTGGCGGCAAGCAGGGCGAAACAATCGGGCAGGCTGTCCGCCAGCTTTTCCCAGCGCAGCCCTCCGCCCCCCGCTTCGGGCAGGTCGCGGCGGCCGAGCAGACAGGTAAGCCCATCTTCTCTGGGTCCGTAGATCAAGGCCTGAAAGGCCTGGCCGAGATGAAGATCCACCTCCATACCGCCGACGCTGACCACGGCCACGTTGGGCCTTTTACTGCTTGGTTTGGGCAAGGCTGCCGCCACAAACCCGCCTTCGGCAATGGGCGCAAGCAAGACGCTTTCGGCTTCACTTGCCTCCGGGTCCAAATCCGCCTCCAGGTATTTGCCTACCCGGTTGCGGGCTGCTGTCAGCATGGCCTGGTCCGGTTCCTGTGGGAAGCCCTCGTTTTCAGCCTCTTCCGGACCCGGCTTGAATGGCACCAAGGTCATTGCCGCAGCGCCGAGTTGGGCCATGCGCTGCTCGATCTGCTCCAGATGGCCGTCGTTGTAGCCGGGATAGAGGGTGGTCCTGATCTTGACCTTGATCCCTGCTTTTCGGAAAGCGACCACGGCCAGGGCCTGTTCGCTCAGGAGTATCTCTATGGCTTCAGCCAACCGCACGGTTTTCTTGCCGGGCCGAATCCAGGCAAAGAGCTTGGCGAGAATCTCCGGATCGACCGCATCCACCCGCAGGGTCACCAAGCCAACGCCTTCTTCATCCAAAAGCGGGGCATACTGCTCCCCGCCCAGTCCCAGGGTGACGATTTCCACGGTCAGGGAGGGATATTTCTGTTTGAGCAGGCGAATGGTTTTGAGGGTAAGGCCGACCGTGGCCAGGGGGTCTCCGGGTCCGGCGATGACCACCTGCGGCGGCGGTCCTGTACTGCCGAGCACCTGTGCCGCCCAGGCCAGGGCCTCCTCCGGCGACAGGACCGGCCCAAGGGGCTGGTCCGGCGCAAAACGGAGCCGGGCGTTGACGTGCGGCGCCACGGGCAGAGACAGTCTTCGCGATTGGCTGATAGAATCAGGCATGACAGCTCGTTCCCCCTCTCCCTAGCCCTCTCCCGCAAGGGGCGAGGGGACTTTGCATACTTTGAAACGTTTTTTTTCCTTGAGCCGCCGGCTTTCAGCGATCAGGGGTTGTCCTTCCTGATCGCTGAAAAGCTGATGGCGTATTCGTTACAGAACAAGCTCGAAGCTCTGCTCCGGCGCATCCCGGTCCAGCCGGTCCAGCAACACGCCGAGGATCTTCTCCAGCAACCGCAAGCCGCCCTTGTAGCCGACCGTGGGAAAATACTGATGCCCCTGGCGGTCCAGGATGGGGAATCCCCAGCGGACAAAAGGGATATCCTCATCCCGGGCGATATACTTGCAATAGGTGTTACCGATTATCAAATCCACCGGCTCGTTCTTGATCCACTGATGGAGCAGGAACATGTCGCCCTTGGCCCGAACATTGACCTCATAGGGCATATCCTTGGTGATCTCTTTGATCCGCGCCTCAAACTTCTTCCCCGGCGTGCCGGTGACGATGTGGATGGGGCACATGTCGAGGGAAACCAAAAACTCGGTCATGGCGATGAGCTGATCCGGGTCGCCCACCAGGGCCACCTTTTTATGGTAGAAGTACTGGTGCATGTCGGAGATCATATCCACCAGCTGCCCGCGCTCCAGGGCGATTTCATCGGGTACGCTCACCCCGGCGATCATCCGCAGGGCATCGATGAAACGGTCCGTGGCGCTCAGACCAAACGGCATGTCCAGCACGCGGCACGGCACCTTCATCTTGGAATCCAGCCAGCGGGCAGCCTCGCCCGAGCACCATTCGCCCAGGGCCAGGGTGCCGATGGAGTCGCCGGTGGATTTCAGCTCCTTGACCGTGGTGCCGCCATCCGGAAACATCTTATACTCGCCGGAAAGCGGGCCGTTCAGCACACCGGAGGTGTCCGGGAAAAGAATGGTTTTGACCCCGGCCAGTCCGACCAGCCGCTTGATCTCCTCCATGTCGGCTGGTTCCACCCAACCGGGGATGATGTTCAGCTTGCCGTTCTTCTTGCCGGTGGGCTCGGCCATCTTGGCCATGGAGGTCACCATGCTGGAAAAACCAGTGACATGGGAACCCACATAGCTCGGGGTGGAGCAACTGATGATCTCCTTGCCCTTGGGGATCTTGCCTTCCGCATCCGCCTTTTTCTTGATCTGTTTTAGATCGTCGCCGATGGTCTCGGAGAGGCAGGTGGTGTGGATGGCAATGACCTCCGGGTCGTAGACCGCGAAGATGTTGTCGATGGCCTGGAGCATGTTGGCCTGGCCGCCGAACACCGAAGCGCCTTCGGTGAACGAACTGGTGGCGGCGGAAACCGGCTCCTTGTAATGCCGGGTCAGGGCGCTTCTGTGGTAGGCGCAGCAACCCTGGGAGCCGTGGCTGTGCGGCAGGCAACCGTGGATGCCTAAGGCCGCGTACATGGCGCCGATGGGCTGGCAGGTCTTGGCCGGATTGATGACCAAGGCGCTGCGCTCGGTTATTTCTTTCGGAGTATGTCGTAGTAGCATGATCGTATCCTCTGTCCTGTGGAACTTCTTGAAAAGGAGTGCCGGGTCAAACCGCGGCACTCAGCGCGCAGCTCTCACTCCCACACATAGGAGGCGGAGAGTTCCGGGTTCTTCTGCCAGGGCGCCTGCATGTAACTCCACACCCGGCTGTTCACCAAGCGGTCGATTTCCTGGTAAAAATTCACCGCGCCCTTAAAACCGGCATAGGGGCCGCCGGAATCGTAGCTGTGCAGCTGCTTCATGGGCACGCCCAGCTTCTGGATGGAATATTTCTCCTTGACCCCGGCGCAGAAGATATCCGGTTTCATCAGCTCCACCAGCTTCTCGGCCTCGTACTGGTTGAGGTCGTCGATGATGATCGTGCCTTGATCCATGTCCGGAACCAAGCCGTCGTACTGCTTGAAGGTGTAGCCGGCCTTTTCCAGGGCCTCGAACTCGGCGGGGGTTTTCCTCGCCTGGTAGCGGGTCTCGTCCGGTTCGACATGGATTTCCTCGATGTTCCGGCTGTCGGCGTCCACTTCCAGGGTCGGGATTACCTGCCGCCCCTCGTAATCGTCGCGGTGGCCGAACTCGTACCCGGCCGAGATGGTCTTCATACCCATCTCGTTAAACAGCTCCTTGTAATGATGCGCCCGGGAGCCGCCCACGAACATCATCGCGGTCTTGCCTTCGGTGCGGGTCCGGACATCGGTGCGGGCCGCCAAAACCTCCGGCATCTCCTCGGCGATGACCGCCTCCACCTGATCGGTAAGCTCCTTGTCGCCAAAGTATTCGGCAATCTTGCGTAGCGACTTGGCCGTGGCATCGGCGCCGATGAAATTCACCTTGATCCAGGGAATGCCGAACTTGGTCTCCAGCATGTCGGCCACATAATTGATGGAGCGGTGGCACATGACCGCGTTGAGGTCGGCTTTATGGGCCGAGGCGAACTGGTCATAGGTGGAGTTGCCGGAAAAGGTCGAGATGCAGGTGATCCCGCATTTCTTGAAGATCCGGTCGATCTCGAAGCCGTCCCCGCCGATGTTGTACTCGCCCAGCAGGTTGATCTTGTACTTGCCCGGCTTTTCCGCATCGTTTTCGCCGACGATATGCTTGAACACCTGGTTGTTGGCGATATGATGCCCGGCGGACTGGGAAACGCCCTTGTAGCCTTCGCAGGAAAAAGCGTAGACATTGCAGTCGCCGAACTTATCCTTCATCCGCTTGGCCACGGTGTGGATATCGTCGCCGATCAGCCCCACCGGACAGGTGGCGAAGATGGCGATGGAGCGCGGGTGAAAAAGGTCGTAGGCCTCCTGGATGGCCGCAGTCAGTTTCTTCTCGCCGCCGAAGATGATGTCCGAATCCTGCATGTCGGTGGAAAAACAGTAGTTCATGTAGTTCTCGCCATCCGGGCCGGCATCGGTCTGATTGCGCCGGGTCAGCCAGGCATAGAAGCTACAGCCGATGGGGCCGTGCACCAGATTGACGATGTCGCGGGTAGGCCCCATGATCACGCCCTTGCAGCCGGCATAGGTGCAGCCGCGCATGGTGATGATGCCGGGGGTGGTACGCACGTTGGCGGAGATCTCCGGAGTCTCGTTGCCCTGGGCCTCATTGATCATGATCTGCTTGGCGCGCTTGCGGGCGACCTTGGACGGATACTTGGCGAGCAGCTCGGCCTTGACCTCGGCCGGGTCCCACTGCACCAGTTTTTTCTTGGGTATTGCTGCCATTTCCATTCTCCTTGGCGTAACTGCCCAGCAGCACCGCATCTGCTTTGTCATCGGCCTGTTCGTGTGCACTAGCACACTTCGCAGACCTCTTCCTAGCATCTGTGGCACTGCTGAACAGTTACGCTTCTTGGTTTGCGTTACTTTTTTGATTCCAGACGGGGTAGTAGCTCCCTAATTTGCCTTAGACAATCGCCTTCTGCCCTGTCTCGCCGGTCCGCACCCGGACGGCGTCGGCCAAGGGCAGGACAAAGATCTTGCCGTCGCCGGCCTTGCCGGTCTGATTGGTGGCAATAATCGCCTGGACCACGTCCTTGACCAGCTCGTCCTTGACCACCACCGTCACCAGACGTTTGGGGTAGAGTTGGCCTTTGGCGCCCAGCAGGGAAGCCGCTTCCTCGAAGCCCTGCTGCGCCCCTTCAAGAATCTTGGGATTCACAAACCCCTTGCCGCGGCCCTGGGCCTCGTGGACAAAAAAGGCGTCGATCCCGGCATCGGTCAGGGCTTGTTTGGTCTGGTTCATCATGTTCATGCGCACGAGGGCGATTACCTCTTTCATGACGGCGCCCCCTCGGATGCATAGGCGGTTTCCTTGACCCCGGAACTTATGGTGTAGGATTCCTCCACTTCGCTGACAAAAATCTTACCGTCCCCGAAAGCGCCCTTGGTGCCGGATTTGGCCGTTTTCATGATGGTCTCGAGAACGAAATCCTTGTCCGCCGGGTTGATCACGCTCATGAGCATGACCTTGGGGATCTCATCATAGGTGACTTCGCCAATTTTTATGCCGCGCTGCTTGCCCCGCCCGGCCACCGAGTACTTGGTCACCGAGGGAAAGCCGGCCTCCATGAGGGCTGCAAGGATCTTGTCTGCTTTCTCCGGCCGGACGATTGCTCTGATCATAGTCAACATGGTTGTTTCTCCATTGTTTTTTAGGTGTTGTTCGCTGCTGCTGGTTTGTCCTCGCTGACAGCTGCAAGCTCGCAGCTATCAGCTTGTTCCTAGTTCATCAACCCGTAGTCCATGAGCAGTTTTTCCAGCTCTTCCATTTCCAGGGGCTTGGGGATCACAAAATTCGTGTTCTCGTCGATGGCCTTGGCCAAGCCCCGATAGTGATCGGCCTGGGGAACCTCCGGATTCCACTCGATGACGGTCTTGCGGTTGATCTCCGCCCGCTGCACATCGTTGTCCCTGGGCACGAAGTAGATCATATGGGTGCCGAGCATCTTGGCCAGCTCCTCGATCATCTCCTTTTCGTTGTCCACCGCCCGGGAGTTGCAGATCAGCCCGCCGAGACGGACGGAGCCGGATTGCGCGAACTTCATGATGCCCTTGCAGATGTTGTTGGCCGCATACATGGCCATCATCTCGCCGGAGCAAACGATGTAGATCTCTTCCGCCTTGCCGTCGCGGATGGGCATGGCGAAACCGCCGCAGACCACGTCGCCCAAAACATCGTAGAAGGCGTAGTCGAGGCCTTCGCTCTCTTCATAGGCGCCGAGGGACTCCAGCATATTGATGGAGGTGATGATCCCGCGACCGGCGCAGCCGACGCCGGGCTCGGGTCCGCCCGACTCAACGCACCAGGTGTCGCCGTAGCCTTTTTTGCGGATGTTCACCAGTTCCACGTCCTCGCCTTCCTCGCGCAGGGTGTCGAGTACCGATTTCTGGGCCAGGCCGCCCAACAACAAACGGGTGGAGTCCGCCTTGGGATCGCAGCCCACGACCATGACCTTTCTGCCCATCTGGGCCAAACCGGCCACGGTGTTCTGGGTGGTGGTTGACTTGCCGATTCCGCCTTTGCCGTAAATTGCCACTTTGCGCATCTTATGTTCCTCCTTGCTCTGTATTGAATATGGGTTTCAAATTCCATTGGCTTGCGCTGCCGTCGGTTGCCTCTATCGCAAGGGGTGTGCCAGAGCAGGAACAAACTTCATATTTTTCATACAACTTATTAATATTACTCGTTTTATCTGGCGAGACCGGCGCAAAGACCGCAATCGCGCCCGTTCCCTTTTGTAAGTTTGGCTACAAAAGGGAAGACTGGAGACTGTTATTGAAGGTCGAAGAAAAAGATTTTTTACTACAAAAATGTAACGAGAAAGAAAAAGTCTCCCGAGGAAGCGCGGTCTCTTGCGAGAGATGGGAAATTAAAATTCATTGTAATTTTATAGCATTGGAAAGAATACGCGTTCAAAATGTTACATTTTTGAAGCATTGGAACATTTATTGCTAATCCAATACACAAGAGCTTTCCTGAAAAAATCATCTTAAACGAATCACAACCACAGGCGGACAAAGCCCATGACCAAACCGGACTACCCCACCGAACGCCTTGAATTGCAGGCCCTGTATCAGATAAGCCAGCTCATCGGCTCTGCCCTGGACATCAAGAAAACCCTGTCCGAGGTCTTGCAGATCCTGCATGAAACCCTGCGCATGGAGCGGGCCACCCTTGTCTTGCAGGAAGAAGGCGGGGAGCATCTTTCCATCGCCGCCTCATACGGCCTCAGCAAAGAGGAGGAGAAGCGCGGCATTTATCGGCTGGGCGAAGGAGTAATCGGCCGCATCTTCCAGTCCGCCTTCCCTTTCGTGGTGCCGGACATCCACAGCGAGCCGCTTTTTTTGAACCGGACCGGCGCCCGCGCCAATCTCCCCAAAGGAGAGATTTCCTTTCTCGGCGTGCCGGTCATGCTGCCGGAGGGACCGGTCGGCGTCCTTTCCGTGGACAGACTCTTCGACCAGGAAATCTCCTCCGAGGAAGACATCCGTTTTCTCACCGTGGTCGCCATGCTCATCGCCCAGTTCCTGCGGCTGCACAAAACCGTCTCCCTCAAGCAGCAGGTACTGGTGGAGGAAAACCTGCTGCTCAAGAAAGAGCTGCGCAGCCGCTATAACCAGCACAACATCATCGGCCAGTGCAAGCGAATCCAGGATGTGTACAACTACATCGACAAGGTTGCCCCTAGCCGGGCCACCGCCCTGCTCTTGGGCGAATCCGGCACCGGCAAGGAGCTGGTCGCCCGGGCCATCCACCAGGCAAGCCCCCGGGCAGATAAACCCTTCATCAAGATCAACTGCGCGGCCCTGCCGGAAAACCTTTTGGAAAGCGAACTGCTCGGCCACGAAAAGGGCGCCTTCACCGGCGCGGCCAATCTCAAAAAAGGACGCTTCGAGCTGGCCGACGGCGGCACCATTTTTCTCGACGAGGTGGGGGAACTGCCCCTGGCCTTGCAGGCCAAACTGCTCCGGGTGCTACAGGAGCAGATGTTCGAGCGGTTGGGGGGCACCCAGACCATCACGGTCAATGTCCGGGTCATTGCCGCCACCAACCGCAGCCTGGAAGAGTGCGTTGAACAGGGGACCTTCCGGGCAGATCTCTTCTACCGCCTCAACGTGGTCCCCGTTGTCCTGCCGCCACTGAGAGACCGGAGGGAAGACATCCCCCTGCTCCTCGATCACTTTTTGCAGGAGAGCAACCGGATGAACACGCGGGAGGTGCGCCTCTCAAGCTCCGTGGTCCAGCTCCTCTGCGGCTACTCCTGGCCGGGCAATGTCCGCGAGCTACAGAACCTCATCGAGCGGCTGGTGATCATGGCGGACAGCGACACCATTGTCGCCCGGGAGCTCCCGAGCTACATCACTGCGGAACCGGAAACAAAGGGCTCGGTCGCGCCGTCTTGCCGCATCGAGGCGACAAACACCGGAAGAGCGGAGTTGACAAGCGGACCCCTGCCCGAAAACTCGACGCACAAGTCCTTAAAAGATATGGAAAAAGAAGAGGTGGTCGCGGCATTGCGGCGGCACGGATGGATACAGGCCAGGGCCGCCCGGGAGCTCGGGCTGACCCAGCGCCAGATGGGCTACCGGATTAAAAAATACGATATTGTCCTGCCTGATTTTTCCAATTGCCCTTGGGAAACAATCAAGAAATAAGGCTCAGATAATCACTGAAAAATTGGTGGAAATCTTTGCGCTGTAAGCGCCTTTCCCCTTTTTCCGGGGCGAAAGAAGTTAGCAACATTTCCAGCCGCCTTCCCAAAATTATAGTTGCGAACAAGGTGCAGGGGGCGGGGGCAGCACAATCAAGTCCTGCGCCGCACCTGCATCAGTCTACCGCCAATTATGGCAAGAATGCCGCTGCCGGCGCTTAACAAGGCACCCATCTTGGCAGCACCCTGAATTAATGGATCAGTGAAGGCCTCACCTGCGACAAACAGGGCGACCGTCAGGCCAAGCCCTCCGATCATGCCAACCAGCAGCAGTTCTTTTTTCCCGACTTGCGAAGGCAAGGGATAGCCAAGCCTTCTGCCCAGCAGTCCCATGCTGAAAATGCCACAGGTCTTACCCAGCGCAAGAGAGGCCAAAACCAGCCAAGTTGCCACACCGATGGCGGCAAACTCCACTCCAGCATTGGCCAGGCCGAACATGAACAGGCCGAAATCCACCACCACCTTCCATTCATGTTCGAAGCTGGCCAAGGGCGAGAGATCATTAGGGTCTTCTTCGAAGAGATGCTTGTGCTCGCGTTTGGCATGGGGCAGAAAGGGAACAATAAAAACCAGAGCCAAGGCCGGATGAACATGGGCCTTAAACAAACCAAGCCAGCTCAACCCACCCCCTAGCAGAAGATAGGGCCAATAACCGTCGACCTTGCTTCGCCGCAGCAGAAAGGCGATGGCTATGCCACTTAACGTGAGCCCAAGCCATTGCGGAGCAAGGGGTTGCATTGGGTCCGGGTAGAAAAGCGCGATGATGAGCAGACCGATAGCATCATCGGCGATGGCCAGCAGGAGGAGGAAAGCGATGGCTGGATGTCGCCGACCAAAGACCAGGCTGGCCCCCAGCCAGGCCAGGGCAATATCGGTGGCGGTGGGAATGCCCCAGCCTCTGCTCAACTGGGGAGAGCCGAACAGGGCGTTGAGACTTAAATAGACAAGTATCGGACCTACCACCCCGCCAAGTGTTGCCAATAAAGGATTTACCGCCTTACGCAGGGGATGAAGATCACCGCCCGGCAAGCAGCTTTTGGTAATTTCCGAAGCGGCCATGCCAAAAAACAGCACCATGAACAGTTCGTTGGTGATGAAATGGAAGCTGAGCGGACCAAGCAGAGGCGCATGATTAAAGTGATGGTATCCTTCCGGGGTCAGATTCGCCCAGATCAGGGCGACCATAACCCCGGCAAGGAGCGGGACCGAAAATTCCCGTAGCAGATTGACATGTTTTTTCACGGGTCATCCCTCGCCATGCGATAATGGTCTTCTGGTAGTTGTTTTGGCAAATGGCCTTCTGGGGCTTACAGTTGCATCAAGCGTTTCAAACATGACATCCAGGCTGGCTCAAGGTGCAAAGCCTATGAAGCCAAATCAGGAAATAAGGCTCAGATAATCACTGAAAAATTGGTGGAAATCATTGGAGATTTGCGTCCGCAAGAGCCTTGCCTCGGCCAGCAGATCGGCAGGCCTGACCACCAGCGACCTGAACGAGGCCAGCCACTGCCAATCCTGCTCCAGCCAGAGGCTTATATCCTCGAACACCGCGACATGGTTGTCAAACTGCAAACCAAGAATATGGGGGCGCTGCTCAAGGGAAAAAGCCTCCACCTGACATTGTTCCGAGGTAGCGAGCAGGGTAAAATGCTTGGGCAACGGCTCCAGCACCGTCTGACTGTGCCACTTGAACATGGGAATGGACTTGCCGAGATTCTTGAACGCAGGATGCTCGCGGCCGTCATGGGTGAGATGCCCCTGAACAAAACCGATGCTCGGCTTGAAGTTCGGGCCTACCTGAGCGCCGAGAACTGAAGCAAGCAGTTGATGCCCGAGACAGAAGCCCAGGATCGGCTTGTCCGCGCCAATCGCCCTCTTGACAAACCGTTTCTCCTCCACGAGAAACGGATATTTCTCCTCCTGATCGACATTGGGAGCCCCTCCCAGGAGAATGATCGCCCCATAGTCGTTGAAGTCGGGGATCCAATCCTGCCAGACCTTGACGATATCACAATCGACCCGGTGTTTGTCGAACGCCTCAAGAAGCAGCCGCCCGGGTCCTGCCCAGGGGGTATGTTGCAGGATCAGGAATTTCATCTGTCGTTTTTTTTACCAATTACGGTGGGGGGGGGGCAGGCTGCGGAGTTGAGGGGATATCCCGCAAATCCGCAGCCTGTTCGCACTTGTTTTTCAGGCAAAAATCAGATGGCATCCCTGCCGGTTTCGCCTGTCCTGATGCGGCAGACAGAATCCACCGGCAGGACAAAGATCTTGCCGTCGCCGATCTTTCCGGTCTTGACGCTGGTTATGATGGCATTAACCACCGTGTCGACCATCTCTGCGGCCACCACGATCTCAACCTTTACCTTGGGGATAAAATCCACCACATACTCGGCGCCACGATACACCTCCGTGTGCCCCTTCTGACGCCCGAAGCCTTTCACTTCGGAAGCGGTCATACCTTGGACCCCGATGGCATGCATAGCCTCCTTGAGATCTACCAGCATGAACGGCTTGATGATTGCTTCTATCTTTTTCATGATGCCTCCAGCCTTAACGATGGGTTTTATTGAGATTAAATTCAGGGTAAGCGGTCACCCCGACTTCGCTCTGGTCGAGTCCTTCCAGTTCCATTTCCGGAGAAACCCGGAGCGGCACGATCTTGTCCAGCACCCGGAAAAAGACGTACATGACCACGAAGACAAAAACGATGTTGGTGACGGTGCCGATAACCTGGGCCAGAAACTGCCCTGAGTCGCCATAAAACAGCCCCTTGACCGTGCCCTTCACTCCGTTGAGTCCGTCGCCGTAAGTTCCGTCGGCAAACAGCCCCAAGGCCAAAACACCCCAGGCGCCATTGACACCATGGACGGAGATCGCGCCGACCGGATCGTCAACCTTCAAAACCCGCTCGACAAAAAAGACACTGAGGCACAAGAGAATGCCGCCGATCGCCCCGATGAAAGCGGCTGCCCCCGAGTCCACAAAAGCACAGGGTGCGGTGATGGCTACCAATCCGGCGAGAAAACCATTGGCAATCATCGAGATATCGGGCTTACCGTAGACCATCCACATATAGGCCATGGCCGCGAAGGCGCCGGCTGCCGAGGCGATCATGGTGTTAACCGCAACAACCGCCAGCCTGAAATCGCCGCCCGCCAATGTGGAACCTGCGTTGAAACCGAACCAGCCAAAAGCCAGGATGAAACACCCTACTATCGCCATGGGGATGTGATGTCCGGGGATGGCGTTGGGCGTGCCATCGGCCTTATACTTGCCCAGCCGCGGCCCCAATACAATGGCCCCGGCAAGAGCCGCGAAGCCACCGGTCATATGGACCACCGACGAGCCGGCAAAATCAACATGCCCATGTCCCAAGGCAAAGTTATTACCGAGCTGCGAGAGCCAGCCGCCGCCCCAGACCCAGTTGGCGTAGAGCGGGTAGACCAGGGCGGTGATGAAAAAGCCATAGATCACGAACGATTTAAAGGTCCAGCGCTCGGCCATGGACCCGGTGGGGATGGTTGCCGTGGTATCCATGAACACCATCTGGAACAAAAAAATCGCATAGACCGCAACATCATAGGTCCCGGAAAGGAAAAATCCCTTGGTCCCGAACAGGCCGAAATCCTTGCCGAAAAGATTGACCACGAACTCGCCGTTGAGCACTCCGGCCCCGCCGAGAGTGGCCACCCCGCCAACGCCTCCCATCTGAATGGCAAAGCCGCACACCCAATAGCCAAGGATGCCGATGGCGTAAATCATGAAATTCATCGCCATGGTGTGACCCGCATTCTTCGCCCTGGTGAAGCCGCCCTCGGCCATGGCAAACCCTGCCTGCATGAACATGACCAGAAACCCACAGACCAGAACCCAAACCATATTGATTGCTATCCGGTTATGCCCGACAACGTCCGCCAATTTTGCCGCCAAGGGTTCACTCTGTCCCATGGTTGCCAATTCATCAGCAGTTGGCGCCCCAGCAGTAACGCCGACCACATCCGCCGCCCCCCCTGTTGATGTTCCGGCAGGATCAGCAACAGGCACGGGAACAGGAGCTGGCGCAACCTGACTTACCGTCGGCCCCGAAGGGACTGGCCCGCCGATGCCTTCTTCCGCAAGCACCAGCGTGAGGGAACTGCACAAGCAGCCCATGACAATTAAAATTGTCAGCAGTATTTTTTTCATCTCGCTCTCCTTTTCATGGTTGATCTCCTCTCTCGATTTTGAATAATAAATGCAGCACGTTTTCCTTGCTTCGCGCCTTTTCCGGAGCAGCCTTTCCATTAGGCTTCAATGATGCTCGCTTCCGGCAAGCGGTTATCTGGCAACAAAAGCAACAAGCGTGCCGTTCTTCAACTTGATGTTTATTTTCCTCTTATCTCATTGCCACAATGTACTATTTTCAATTTTGCCATTCTAAAATAGCCGAATCAACCCCCTTATTTTTATTTCATTTATGTAAATAAAAACATAACGACACTTCTATACGTTACACAAATGTACCAAGATGGCGCCCCCTTGGTTTTTTCTGGAGAAAAATAAACCCTTGACGCAGCAGGGCGGATAAGTCAAATATACATTTAACTTATCCGTTAAGAATCCACCTTCAGCCCTTTCAAAGAATACCGCCCATGAAAAAACGCATCTTTCTCTCCCTTCTTGGCCTGCTGCTGGTGATCTCCATTCTTGTCGGCATCAAGGGCTTGCAGATTTTCAAGATGGTGGGCAAAAAAGACGGCTTTACCCCCCCGCCGGAAACGGTAACCACGACAAAGGCCCATCCGGACTCCTGGGAGACCACCCTGCCCGCCGTGGGCTCGCTGGAAGCGGTGCAGGGCGTAACCGTTGCCGCGGAGCTGCCCGGCAAGGTGGCGCGGATCGATTTTACCCCCGGCGCCTGGGTTAAGGCGGGCAGCGTCCTGCTCCAGCAGGACATCTCCTCCGAGGAGGCGCAACTCAAGGCGGCGGAAGCCGAAGCCGCGCTAACCAAGGTCAA
>JBAZCG010000043.1:0-26664 GCA_041671085.1 Desulfurivibrionaceae bacterium
GGGGGTGAAGCAGTCGCGGGAGGCGGGGGAGGCGATACGGCAGATGGGGGAGAGTATCGAGGAATCGGCCCAGGCGGCGCTCCAGATCGCGGCCTCGAGCCAGCAGCAGCTCACCGGCATGGACCAGGTGGCTCTGGCGATGGAGAATATCAAGCAGGCCAGCGAGCAGAACGTCGCCGGCAGCAGGCAGGTGGAAGCCACCGTGCAAAACCTCCACGAGCTGGGGCAGAAGCTAAAAGGGCTGGTGGGGCAACACGAGATATGATTTCGCGAAACTTGCGTGAGAGGTTTTCATGAACAACAAAGATCAGGAATTCATGAACCATCTGCTTGCCATCTTCAAGGTCGAGGCGGACGAACATCTGAAGATGATATCCTCCGGGCTGATCGAGCTGGAGAAAACGGAGACCCCGGACAAGCAGGGGGAAATCGTGGAGGTTGTTTTCCGCGAGGCGCACAGCCTGAAGGGGGCGGCCCGTTCCGTCAACCTTACCGATCTGGAAGCGCTCTGTCAGATGATGGAGGGGGTCTTCGCCGCCATGAAACGGCATGAACTCAAGGGCTCCCCTGAGTTGTTTGATCTCCTCCAGCAGGCAGTGGACCATATCGGCCGACTCCTTCCCGTTGTCGAAGGTAAACGGAGCGCCAAGGAAAAGGCCATTCACAAAGAGCTGATCGGTCGGCTTGAGGAAGCGGCAAAGACCAAAAATTTGCCGCCGATCATTGAACCTCAATTTTCGGCCCCCGAACTTCAATCACAGCTCCCTCCCCAACAACTTACGAGTCCAGAATCCCAGGCTTGCGCGCCGGAGCGGGTTCCGCATCCGGCAATTACCGAAACCGTGCGGGTCGCCACGACGAAACTTTCCTCGGTCCTCCTCCAATCGGAAGAGATGCTCTCCGCGAAACTGGCGGCGGGGCAGCGCGTCGTGCAGATGCGGGAAACGAGATCGGCGTTTGCCGCCTGGAAAAAAGAGTGGGGCAAGGTATCTCCCGTCGTGCAGGCGATCAGGAAGCTTTCGGAGAAACCGGCTGAGGCGGGGGCAAAGGAAAGGTTGGGGGAGATTCGCAGCGAGTTGGCAAGGCTCTTCGATTTTCTGGAATGGAACGGCACCTTCATGAAGTCCCTGGAAGGGAAATATGCTGCCGAGGCAAAAACAGCCGAGGACGACAGCCGGGCACTGGGCGGCATGGTGAACAATCTGCTGGATGATATGAAGAAGGTCATGATGTTCCCCTTTTCCTCGCTTCTTGAGATTTTCCCCAAGGTTGTCCGGGATCTTTCCCGGGACCACGGCAAGGAGGTGGCGCTGGATATTCGAGGTGGCGAGATCGAGGTCGACCGGCGTATCCTGGAGGAGATGAAGGATCCGCTGGTGCATCTGGTGAGGAACTGCATCGACCACGGCATCGAAGGGCCCGGGGAACGGGAGGGAAAGAACAAGGGGAGGCACGGAACGGTCACCATCTCCGTTGCCCCCAAGGACAACAAGGTCGAGGTCGTGGTCGCCGACGACGGGGCCGGCATCGGGATCGCCAGGATAAGAGGTGCGGTGCAGAAGCTGGGCCTCGTATCGCCGGAGAAGATGGCGGAGCTTTCCGACGGGGATCTGCTTCTGTATGTCTTCCAGTCTGGGGTTTCCACCAGCCCCATCATCACCGAGATATCGGGGCGGGGGCTCGGCCTCGCCATCGTCAGGGAGAAGGTGGAAAAGCTCGGCGGCACGGTTTCCCTGGAGTCGCAACCCGATGCGGGGACCACCTTCCGCATCCTCCTGCCGCTCACCGTCGCCACTTTCCGTGGCATTCTCGTCCGGTCCGGGGAGCAGGTCTTCGTCCTCCCCACCACCCATGTGGAGCGGGTGGTGCGGCTGAAAACGGACGAGATCAGGACCGTGGAAAACAGGGAGACGATCCACCTCGACGGACGGGCCGTCTCGCTGGCCAGGCTCGGTGATGTCCTGCGGCTCCCTGCCAGAAAACAGGACCAAGAGCGTTCCGACAGGTTTCAGGCGGTCGTTCTGGCTGTCGGCGATAGGAGGATCGCCTTTCTCGCGGACGAGATCATGAACGAACAGGAGGTGCTCCTGAAGAATCTCGGCCCGCAGCTGTCGCGGGTGCGCAACTTTTCAGGGGCCACGGTGCTCGGAAGCGGCAAGGTGGTGCCGATCCTCAATGTTCCCGATCTGATGAAATCCGCGGTAACGTCCATTTTGCCCTTTACGGGGATGGGGCTGGAAGCGCGGGAAGAGGAAAGAAAAAGGGAGTCTGTCCTGGTCGTTGAGGATTCGATCACCTCCCGGACCCTCCTGAAGAACATCCTGGAGTCGGCCGGATACGATGTGGCGACCGCCGTTGACGGCATCGATGCCTTTACCCGGCTGAGAAACGCGGATTTTGATCTCGTGGTATCCGATGTGGACATGCCGAGGATGAACGGTTTCGACCTCACCGCAAAAATCCGTGGGGACAAGAAACTCTCCGAAATGCCGATCGTCCTGGTGACGGCACTGGAATCCAGGGAGGACCGGGAGCGGGGGATCGACGTGGGGGCAAACGCCTACATCGTGAAGAGCAGTTTTGACCAGAGCAATTTGCTTGAGGTGATCAGACGGCTGGTTTAGGGGCTGGGGCGGTGTGTTGGCGATTAGTGGGGACAGGTCTCAGCCTTCTCCCTAAAGTGGAAATCAGAGGAAAAAGATGATCAAGGTGTTGGTTGTCGACGATTCACCGGTTGTCAGGGAATTCCTGACCCAGATCTTCAGTTCCGATCCGGAAATTGTGGTGGCCGGGACCGTCTGTAGCGGCAGCGAGGCAATCGAGGCTGTACGGCGGAAGATGCCCGATGTGGTCACCATGGACGTGCAGATGCCGAAAATGGACGGCTACGAGGCCACCCGCATCATCATGGAAACAAATCCCGTCCCGATCGTGATCGTATCGGGGAGCATCGATCCGAAGGAGGTCACCACGACATTCCGCGCCATGGAGGCGGGGGCACTGGCCGTTGTCTCCCGGCCGGCGGGCATGGGACACCCGGACCACGAGAAAACCGTGAAGGAGCTGATCAAGACCGTAAAGCTGATGTCCGAGGTCAGGGTCGTCAGGAGGTGGCCCCGGGCGGCTCCGGCGGCAAACTCCCCTTTGCTCCCCGAAAAGGTGGTCGGGCGGGAAGCGCCGGAGGTGAGTCTTGTCGCGATAGGTGCCTCCACGGGGGGGCCTATCGCCATTCAGCAGATATTGGCCTCCCTGCCGCGGGATTTTTTCCCTGCGGTGCTCGTTGTCCAGCATATGGCCAGAGGGTTTATCGTGGGATTTACCGAATGGCTCGCCCAATCTTCGGCTATCCCCGTCAAACTTGCGGTCCAGGGGGAGCCGCTCCATTCCGGCTGCGTCTATGTCGCTCCGGACGGATTTGACATGGGGGTGGGAATGGACGGCCGGATAGCCCTCAGGAAGGGTGACAACAATAACGGCCATTGCCCATCTGTTTCCCACCTTTTCCGCTCGATAGCCCACAGCTATGGCAGTAATGCGGTGGGAGTGCTCCTGACCGGCATGGGGAAGGACGGAGCGGCGGAGCTGCGGTTGATGCGGGAGCAGGGGGCGGGAACCATCGCCCAGGATGCGGAGAGTTCAATTGTCTACGGCATGCCGGGGGAGGCGGCAAAGCTTGAGGCTGCGGAATATATCCTTCCCCTGGATCGGATTCCGCCCCTTCTCGCCCGCCTGGTGAAGCCGGGGAGAGGGGGAATCAGGACGGATATAAAGGCAAGCGGAGGAAAGGATTAGGATCATGACTACAGCACAGACATCCGGAAACGGCAATGCAATCCTGGTCGTCGAAGACAGCCCGACCCAGGCGGAAAAGTTGCGATACATGCTGGAAAAACACCATTACCGGGTAACCACGGCCGGCAATGGACGGGAAGCCCTGTCTCTGTTGGCAAGGGAGAAGCCGTTCACCGTCATCAGCGACATCGTGATGCCGGAGATGGACGGTTATGAGCTTTGCCGCCGGATCAAGGGGGACCAGAGACTCCATGGCATTCCGCTCATTCTCCTTACCTCCCTGTCCACCCCCGAGGACGTCATCATGGGGCTTGAGTGCGGCGCCGACTACTTTATCATGAAGCCGTACAACGAGCGGTTCCTTCTCTCCCGCCTGCAGCACATCCAGGCCAACCTTCAGCTCGGCGAGCAGGCGGCACAGATGGGGCTGGAGATCTTCTTCCGGGGTAAGAAGTACTTCATCAACTCGGACCGGCTACAGATTCTCAATCTGCTCCTGTCCACCTACGAAACGGCCATTCAGAAAAATCAGGAGCTGACCGACGTCACCCGTGAATTGCAAACGCTCAACGAGCAGTTGGCGGATAACATGGCGGAGCTGAAGGGGAAAAACCGGGAACTCCGGGAACTCAACGCGGAACTTCAGCGGCAGCGGGAGGTGGCGCAGGAGGCGAAACTCCAGGCGGAGCGGGCAACCCGGGCCAAGTCCGATTTTCTCGCCAACATGAGCCACGAACTGCGCACCCCTCTCAACTCGGTGATCGGCTTTTCAGAGGTGCTCCAAGACGAGATGTTCGGCCGGCTCAACGAGAAGCAACAGCAGTATGTCAAAAATATCCTGGTAAGCGGCAAGCATCTTCTGGAACTCATCAACGATATCCTGGATCTGGCCAAGGTCGAATCGGGCAAGATGGAACTTGAGCCGGCCATCGTAAACCTGCGCAATACGCTTACCACCTCGCTCGCCATGTTGAAGGAGAAGGCGCTGAAGCACGGCCTGAAGCTGAGCATGGAACTCTCCGCCGACGCGGAGATCGAGCTGATCGCGGATGAAAGAAAGTTCAAGCAGATCATGTTCAACCTCCTGAGCAATGCGATCAAATTCACGCCGGACGGGGGAAGTGTCTGCGTCAGCGCGCGCAAGGTTTCCGGTTCCGGTCTAGAATCGGAAACCGGCAGCCGGAAAGGCAACGGAGATTTTATTGAAATTTCCGTTGCGGACACCGGCATCGGCATCAGTCCGGAGCATATCCCGAAACTCTTCAAGGCGTTCAGTCAGATCAGCTCCCCGTACAGCCGGGAACATGAGGGAACCGGTCTCGGGCTGGTGCTGACCAGGCGGATGGTGGAGCTGCACGGCGGCAGGGTATGGGTCGAAAGCGAGGTCGGCAGGGGAAGTAAGTTTACCTTTGCCATTCCAGTCAGCCAATCAAGGCAGGAGTGAAGCATGGTCGGGAAGATACTCGTCGTGGAAGACAACGAACTGAACCAGGCCCTCATCCGGGATGTGCTGGAGTATTACGGTCATGAGGTGATCGAGGCGGGCAACGGCGCCGAGGGGATCGAGCGGGCGCGGGAGTGCCACCCCGATCTGATCTTACTCGACATCCAGATGCCGGTCATGGACGGCTTTGCCACCATAGGGGCGCTGAGGAACGATCCGATCCCAGGCCTGAAGAAGATCATCGCCCTCACCTCTTTTGCCATGCGGGGGGACCGGGAACGGATTATGGCCGCCGGGTTCGACGGCTACCTGACGAAACCCATAGACACCCGGAAGCTGCCGCAGATGGTTCGGGAATGGCTGGGAGAGGAAGGGGAGGGGGGGTGAGAATCCACACCAAGATCATCTCCGGTTATCTGTTGATCGGCCTGATCATGGCCCTGACCGGCAAGATTATCCTCGTCCGGCAGGAGAAGGGGTTCGACGAGCTGGCTGAAATGCGCGATGTCTCGCTCTATCACGTTCAATCCGCCGATTCCGCCATCCGCGGCGCGGTGAAGGAAAGCCTCTACTCCTGCTTCCTGAACGGCGGCGAAGGGAAAAGCTCCTTCGCCGCCGCCATCGACCGTTTCGACCGGGAGATGGTCGCCTTCAGCGCCATCAAGGGGAAGGATGACGATGAGGAGGCGCGGGAGGCCCCTCACGTCGCCACGATTTTGCAAACCAGGCAAGCCCTCGTCTGCAAGGCGGAAGAACTCTTTCGACAGCATGGGGAGAGAGGAAAGGTCGATCCCAGCCTCATCGGCGAATACTATGGGCTTACGGAGAAGATCGAGGCCGAGATCGCGGAGCTCATCCGGCGTGAGCAGGAGGATCTCGACAATGCATACCGGATGGTCAGGGAGACGTACATTTCCTCCCATCGCGTCCACTATGCCGTGGGTGTCTTCGCGGTCGTTCTCTCCATCGTCCTGGGGCTCTGTAGTTCCGGGATCATTTCCCGCCCGATTTCCCGGCTCACCGATGCGGCCGGCAGGATGGCCGATGGCGACCTGGAGGTGGCGGTCGATACCTCCGCCGGGGACGAGATCGGCGAGCTGGCCAGGGCGTTTGACGCCCTGCGCAAGAGCCTGAAGGAGAAGATCGGTGTGCTCGATGCGGAGGCCGCCGAACACGGCAAGCGCGAGGAAATGATCCGGGGGCTTCTCAACGTCTGCTTCGAAGCGATCTTCCTTCTGGACACGGCGGGGACCGTCATCACCACCAACGAGGCCCTGGCCCGGCGACTCGGCGTTCCTGCCGACGGGATCGTCGGCAGGAACTTCTTTGACCTCCTTTCCGCCGACCTGGCCGCCAGCCGCAAGGCGCATTTGGCGGAGGCGGTCCGCAGCAGGAAGCCGCTCCGTTTCGAGGACGAGTGCCAGGGGCGAATCATCGACAATTCGTTTTATCCCGTCGTCAACAGCGAGGGAGAGGTGGAGAGAGTGGCTGTTTTTTCTGCGGATATCACGGAGAGGAGGCAGGCCGAGAAGAGACTCCTGGAGGTGTGTCGGGAGCTGGACGGGCGTGTGCTCGCCCAGGAGCGGGAAAATTTCATAGCCGGGCAGAATAAATTCAAGGAGGTTTACCTGGAGCTGGAGGAGCATGCGGTCGCCCTGGCAAGGGAAAGGTCCGCCGCCCAGCAGGCGCGCCTCATGGCGGAGACAGCCAATCGGGCCAAATCGGAGTTTCTCGCCAACATGAGCCACGAACTGCGCACACCGCTCAATGCCATCATCGGCTTTGCCGATGTGCTGAAGGACGGGATTGGAGGCAGCCTTTCGGAGAAACAGGCGCGTTATGTGGACAACATCTGTACGAGCGGCCGACACCTTCACGGAATGATCGAGAACATGCTCGCCCTCGCCCAGATGGAAGCCGGGGCCATGGAACTGCGGATCATTGCCTTCCATCTGCGGGACGTTCTGGCCGGAGAGCTCTCCCGGTTCAGAGAGAAGGCGGCTTCCCGCGGCATCTCCCTTTCCTTCGAAGTGGAACCCGAGGCCGAAAGGGAGGTCCGGAGCGACCCGGAGAAACTGACGCAGATCTTCCATAATCTGATCTCCAATGCGGTGAAGTTCACTCCCGATGGGGGGAGCGTGCATGTCGCTGCGCGATTGGTGAGCGACGCAGGGGCAATGCATGAATTGCCTCTGCCGCCCGACGGAGATTTCCTCGAAATCTCCGTGGAAGACACGGGCATCGGCATCAGGGCGGAAGACATGCCCAAGATCTTTCAAGGTCTGACCCAGCTCGAATCCCCATACAGCAAGATCTATGGGGGGGTGGGAGTCGGGCTGGTATTGACGAAGAAGCTTGTGGAGCGTCTGGGAGGATTCATACGGTTGGAGAGCGAAATCGGCAGGGGCTGTCGTTTCACCTTCGTTATTCCGGCAAAGATCGACGCGGGGCAAGGGGCTTCTTGACCTTTGCATCATAGGAGACTGCGATGGCGAAAAAAATTCTTGTGGTGGATGACCTGGAGCAGAACCGGATGCTCCTGAAGGACGTGCTCAGATATTTCGGCTATGCAGTCGTGGAGGCGAGCAACGGCGAGGAAGGAGTAAAGATGGCGCGGGAGGAACTCCCTGATCTGATCCTCATGGACATGAACATGCCGGTCATGGATGGCTATACCGCACTGCAAGTCCTGCGCCGCGACCCGCTCACGCGGGGGCTCAGGGTGGTGGCGGTCACCTCCTTTGCGGAGGGAAACGACAACGGGAGCATGTTCGCCGCCGGGGCCGACGGCTATATCCCCAAACCGATCGATATCAGGGAACTCCCGGCCATGGTGGAAAAGATCCTGGCCGGGGAGGGGAAGCGGGCGGGAGAGTAAGGGAAATGGACGCGGACAGGACAAGGGTGTCCGGCATAATATTTGCGCGTAACCAGAAGACGGTATCACCGTGATTGGAATCGAACTCCGGTTGTACAGGCCGGGGGAGAGTGCGATGGAAGCGACAAAACCGATAATTCTCTGTGTGGATGATGAACCGTTCAATCTCGATCTCCTCGAAGCGCTGCTCGTGCCGCGAAATTATGAGGTGATCAAATCGACAGGTGGCCGGGATGCTCTCGCGCAGGTCGCGTCGCAGAAGGTGGACCTTGTGCTTCTTGATGTCATGATGCCGGAGATCGACGGCTTCGAGGTCTGTCGGCGGATCAAGGAAAATGAGCAGCATCGCTCCATCCCCGTGGTCATGATAACCGCCTTGACTGCAAAAGGGGATCGGGTCACCGGCATCGAGGCGGGAGCCGACGACTTCCTGTCCAAACCCATCGAGCCGACCGAGGTTCTGGCGCGCGTACGGATGCTGCTTAAAGTTAAAGGGTTGGACGACCGTCTGCGCCACGCATATACGCATATCAACCATCTGACCACTTGCGGCGAGCAGATCGCCAAGGCCTTTGATCCCCTGCATTTTGATTTTCTGGAGAATGTGGACACTGTCGTCCGCCAGCTCATGCTCGTGGCGGCGACGGAGGCGGAACGTCCCGGCCTTGTTATCGTCGGCGTTTCGGACGCCGACGGACCGAGGCAGTACCGGTACGAAGCCGACGGCGGCGTGGTGCGGCGTGAAGCCCTGCGGTCCGACAGCCTTCACTGTCCGGTCCGGAAGGATCACGAACCGGTCACGACCTTCTCGAACGGCAACGGTCTGGAGACGTCGGACAATCAGCCGGTCATCAAGGCCATTGAATCGCTCGGCAGGCCCGTCCACAACATCGTTAGCTACCACAGCAACGAGCTGTACGTGTACGCGCTCAACTACGGCAGGGACGTGACCACCTATGATGCCGCAGCCCTGAAAGCCCTTGTCGTGCAGACCCTGTTCCTCCGATCGCTTTCAGGTCAGGTCAGGGCCACGGAAAACGCCTTCGACTATATGGTCCACGCCCTGGCGCGGGCAGCGGAGGCGAACGACGAGGATACGGGCGATCATATCATCCGGGTCGGTGAATACTGCGCCATCATCGCCAGGGCTATAGGCATGCCGGACGGTTTCTCCTCCCTTATCCGCCTTCAGGCGTCGATGCACGACGTGGGCAAGATACACATCCATCCCGACATCCTGAGGAAGCCCGGCAGATTGACGCCTGAGCAATGGAGCGTGATTAAGCAACATCCGCTTGTCGGCGGCAGGATACTGGGCGACCATGTGCGACTCGGGCTGGCAAGCGAAATCGCGCTCTCGCACCATGAGCGTTGGGATGGGAGCGGATACCCGCATGGGCTTTGTGGGGAACGGATTCCCCTGGGCGGCAGGATAATGACCATTGCGGATCAATATGACGCCTTGCGGAACGTGCGGGCCTACAAGCCCGCAGTTGACCACGAGACGACGTGCCGGATCATCACGGAAGGCGATGGGAGGACCATGCCCCAGCACTTCGACCCGCAGGTATTGAAGGCATTCAGGGAAACAGCGTCACAGCTTGAGGAAATCTACGAAAAAATGAAAGGATAACAGTCTACATCTCAAAAGAGGTCTGCCATGACACTAGAAGACATCTCCGACATCAAGCCGCACAAAGTATTCATCGTGGACGACGAACAAGGATCGCGGCAATTATTGGACGACATCCTTTCCAGCAAGGGGTATGCAACCCGTTGCCTGGCCAGCGGCAAACTTGTCCTCCAGGCAGCCTTGGACGAGCCGCCCGATCTGATTCTGCTCGACGTGATGATGCCGGATATGGACGGTTTCGAGGTCTGTCGGCTCCTCAAGGAGAATCAGGCGACGAGGTTTATTCCGGTCGTGATGGTAACCTCTCTCAAAGAGAAGGCGATGAGGCTGAAAGGGATAGCCGCCGGCGCGGACGATTTCATCAGCAAGCCCATCGACACCACGGAGATCCTGTTGCGGACGCGCAACCTCCTGCTGGTGAAGCAGTACCACGACTTTCTCAAGGAACACGCCGGGATACTCGAACAGCAGGTCAATCTGCGTACGGAAGAACTTGAAAAAGCCATTGCCGAACTTAAATCAACGCAGCAGCAGATGGTGCAGCAGGAGAAGATGGCCATGGTCGGCCAGTTGACCGCGGGACTCGCCCATGAAATCAACAACCCCATCGGGTTCATCGCCAGCAATGTAGGGTCGCTCGGCAAGTATTGCGAGAAACTTCTGACTTTTGTCGAGGCGCAAAAGGAAGCGCTGCTTTCCGGACAGCCGGATCAGCGGCAGGCCGATCTGCTTCGGGAGCAACGCCGTCAGCTCAAGATAGACTACATCATGAAGGATCTCCCCGAGATGATCCTCGAAACCCAGGATGGGGTCGAACGCATAAAAAGCATCATCAAGGATCTGAAGTGTTTCTCGCGTGCGGATGACTCCGAACAGAAGCTCGCGGACATCAATCAATGCCTGGAAAGTACCCTGAACATCGTCAAAAACGAATTGAAGTACAAGGCAAAGGTCAGGCGGGAATACGGCGAGTTGCCGCAGATTCGCTGCTCTCCGCAACAGTTGGGGCAGGTCTTCATGAACCTGTTGGTCAACGCGGCCCATGCCATCGACACCCAAGGCGAGATCACGGTGCGGAGCTGGAACGCCGAGGGACGGATCTTTGTTGCAATCAGCGATACCGGGGGCGGCATTCCGGAACAACAACGTGCGCGCATCTTCGAACCGTTCTTCACCACCAAGGAGGCTGGTAAAGGGACGGGACTGGGGCTCTCGATCAGCAACGAGATCGTCAGGAACCATGGCGGCGAGATCAGGGTCGAAAGCGAACCGGGCAAGGGAAGCACCTTTACCGTGTCCATTCCCCTGGAACGGCCGAATCTGGTTCAAAAAGCGACAGGGCAGCAGGCATGAGACCTTCGTTCAATGTCGCCAGCGTGAATGATGAGAAGTCATATAAAAAAAGCCCAGCAAGAATAGATATTGCTAGGCTTATATTGACAATATTTTGCGAAGGAGGCCCTAAAAAGGAACGTCATCACCCATGACCGGCTCGGGAAAAGGCTGATCGTTGTACTGCTGGCCCTGCGAAGAATCTCCGCTGCTGCCACGGGGGGAGAGCATCTTCATCTCCCTGGCCACGATCTCGGTGGTGTATTTGGTGTTGCCGTCCTTGTCGTCCCATTTGCGGGTTTGCAACCGGCCTTCGATGAAAACCTTGGAACCCTTTGACAGGTATTCCCCGCAAATCTCCCCCAGACGGCCAAAGGCCACGATTCGGTGCCATTCGGTCAACTCTTCCTTGGAGCCGTCTTGTTTTTTCCAGGTTTCCGTGGTGGCGACATTGAAGCTGGCGATGGCGGCCCCTGCCTGCGAGTAGCGTACTTCCGGGTCTTTGCCAAGGTTGCCGATGAGGATGACTTTGTTGACCATTTCTTCTCCTTATATTTTTGATCGGGTTTGCAAAAAAAAGAGGCGTTGTTTGGGTAGCCCGCCCATCATAACGGCTATTGCCTGAGCCTGCACCAACCTTTTCCGGGTGTGCTCTGGTTTCAGGGTGTGGCGGCCAGGGGACGATATCCCATAGTAAGGATCGCCCGAGTAAAAATCAACACCCAACAGGGTGGGCTGCGGAATTGCCTCAGCCTCGCATGATGGCGGCGCGCTCAGGGCGGACCGCATTTTTTTAGGGCGGCCAGGTCGAGCATGGCGGGCAACCCACCCCTTTCTTCCGGGGAAAAGCCAAAAATATCCCGCCAGATCTCATCGCTCTCCATGCAGAAATATAGGCAGGTGTCCGGGTCCAGATAGCGGGAAAGATGCTGCGCCATATGGTGGTACATCTCCGTGCGCAGCGGCCGGAAATAGCGGAATTTGTTGTCCAACCCCAGGACAAACTCTTCATGAAAAAACCGGGATCTGGGGAAACGCCCGGTGGCAATGCCTTTTAGCGCCGGGAGAAAGCGCAACGCCCCCATGCTGATCCAGACGATGCTTGCCGCCGGAACCGTGGCAAAGAGCCGGTCAATCGTCTCTTTGTAGCCCTTCTGCCAGCCGGGGTGATAGATGAGCGGGTCAAAATGAAAGGCCAGTTTGTAGCCCCAGGCGGCGCATTGGGCCGCCGCCGCCAGCCGTTGGTCCAGGCTGGCGGTGCGCAGCTCTTCCTTGGCCATGATCTCCGTGCTGTTGAGTGACCAGGCCATGATGGTGCGACCGCCATGCTCGCAGTGCTGAAGGTTGTCAAGGGCAACCGCCTTTGATTTCAGCTCAAGCACCGCGGTGGGCTGATCCCGGAAAAACTCGATGAGGATTCGGCTCAAGCCCGTGACCCGGTCCAGGGCCATGCTGTCGGTGAATTCGCCGGTGCCGATGCGGCGGAAGGTCTGCGGGGTCTCGGCAAAGGTGGAGGTGAGTTCGGCCAGCAGATCATCGGTATTTACAAAAAAAGAAAGCCAGGGGTTGTTGAGATAGGCTTGCAGGATGCAGTAGACGCAGTCCATGGGGCAGTTCATCCCGACATTGAGCACCTGATAGTCGCAGCAACGGTATTCCCTGGTCGCGGGGCAGGGCTTGAGAAAGCGGCCCCGATTTTTACAGAGGACAAGATGTTTCTTCCCGCTGGTAAGGCTTTGGGGGCCGGTAATGGCGGCGGAAAGGTCGGGGCCGGAACGGGGCGGGATGATCCGCACATCCCGGCCGGGAAGATTGGCCAGGATATTTGTGGTGAGGGGCAGATCCCGGCAGTCCTCCTCCACATAGAGATGTTGGATGATGCTGGCTGGATCAAGGTTGGCGGTATGGGGCATGGCGTTTGGCTTCCCTGGTTGCGTTTTGGTTGCGGCACCATACCGTAAAGAATCGGGTCGGCCAACGAGAAAATTCTTGACCCCCGGATGGAAACTGCACTACTATTTCCTAGGTGTTTATACCTAGATGCATCGTGCTTGACTTGTGACCGGTTTTTATGATGCAATGATGGACAATCTTTTGAAGTTCCGCTGTTATTGGAAATGGAGATAGCACTCCACACACGCAAAAGAGGCGAACGATGAAAGAGCAGGATTTTGCCAAGGTCAGAGGGCGTCTGGACGGGATATCGCGTCGTGATTTCATGAAGTTCTGCACGGTGATCGCTGCCGGCATGGGGCTTCCCCTTGAGTTCGCGCCGCAGATCGCGGCGGCGATCACTGCCCCGCAACGCCCCCCGGTGATCTGGCTTTCCGGCTCGGCCTGCACCGGCTGCACCGAATCGTTGCTGCGGCCCTCCCATCCCTCCCTTGAGCACCTTATCCTTGATCTCATCTCCCTGGATTATAACGAAACCCTCAACGCCGGGGCCGGGCATCAGGCGGAAGCGGCTTTGCAGGCCTCGATTAAGAAGAATGCCGGTAAGTTTATCCTGGTGGTGGAAGGCGCCATTCCCGTGAAGGACGGCGGGGTGTACTGCATGATCGGCGGCAAGCCTTTCAGCGAAATTGTCCGCGATACCGCAGCCAAGGCTGCCGCTGTTATCGCCATCGGTTCCTGCGCCTCTTGGGGCGGGGTTGCCGCGGCAAAGCCAAACCCCACCGGCGCCATCGGTGCGCCGGAGTTTCTCAAGGGCAAAACCGTGGTGACGATCCCCGGCTGTCCGCCCAATGCCTATAATTTTCTCTCCACCGTGATCCACTTCCTGACCTTTAAAAAATTGCCTGCCCTTGATGAAAAAGGCAGGCCGAAATTCGCCTATGGCCGTCTGATCCATGAGAATTGCGAACGCAGGCCCCATTTTGACGCGGGCCGTTTTGCCATCAAATTCGGCGACGAGGGGCATCGGAAGGGCTATTGCCTGTACAAACTCGGTTGCAAGGGGCCGATGACCTTTGCCAACTGTCCGGCCATCCTTTTTAATGAGGTCGGGCCAGGGGCCTGGCCGGTGGGCACCGGGCATCCCTGTTTCGGCTGCACCGAGGAAGGGGTGGGTTTCAATATCCCTATTCATACCCAAGCCGACCTGAAGTACATTACCCCTGGGGCCGCGTACCCGCACATAGTCACCGAGCGGGGAGAGGGCGCCTCGGTGGGCGCGGTGGCCCTTGTCGCCGGGGTGGCTGGCGTGGCGCTGGGGGCCGGGGTGGCGGTTGCCAAGAACCTTGGCAAGACCGGGCAAGGGTCTTCGTCAGAGGGAGAATAGGCCATGAAGATACGACGCAGGGATTTTTTAAAAGGGGTGGCGGCCAGCACCCTGTTGCTTGCCGCGGAACAAACCCCGGCCCAGGCCAAACGGGCCCGCAAGGATCTGCCCCCCAATGCCGTTGGTATCCTGTACGACTCCACCCTCTGTGTCGGCTGCAAGGTCTGTGAGCATGCCTGCAAACAGGCCAACAACAAGCCGGTGGAACACACCAACCCCAAGGAACCGATGTGGGATAATCCCCAGGATCTATCCGCCAACACCCTGAATGTCATCAAACGTTACGGCGTTGAAGGGCAGAAAGACACGGTCGATGGTTTTGCCTTCATCAAGCGGCATTGTATGCACTGCCTTGATCCCGCCTGCGTTTCGGCCTGTCCGGCCTCGGCGCTGGTGAAAAATTCCGAGAACGGGGTGGTGACGTACAACAAAAAAGCCTGCATCGGTTGCCGCTACTGCCAGGTGGCCTGTCCCTACAATATCCCCAAGTTTGAGTGGGATTCGCCCTTTCCAGAGATTACCAAATGCCAGATGTGCGCCCATCTCTTGGCCAAGGGCGGGATTTCCGCCTGTTGCGCTGCCTGCCCCACTGGGGCTTCCCTGTTCGGACCGGTGGAAAAGTTGCGGCTTGAGGCTAAGCGCCGTCTGGGTATGAAGCCCGGAGAGTATTACGATTTCCCGGTGGCCAATATTGATTCCACCGAGGTGCAGCAGCACCGGGCCGGCGGCTATGTTCAGCATGTGTATGGCGAGCGGGAGCTTGGCGGTTCCCAGGTTCTCTATCTGGCCGGGGTGCCGTTTGCCAACCTCGGCCTGCCCGATCTGCCCGAGGATTCCTATGTGGCCCTGGCGGACGGCATCCAGTACGCCATCTACAAGGGCATGGTCTATCCTCTCGTGGTCCTGGGCGGTCTGATCTACATTATCCGGAACAGGGAAGAGAAAAAAGAGTAGGGGCGTAAGCCCTGGCTTTTCACGGAAAGGAGTGTTCCCATGCAGGAAAAACAAGCATTAGGAGGCAAGGTGCTGACCATACCCTTCAAGGTATGCGCGGCCATCGTGCTCATCGGCCTTTTTTTCATCGGCAAACGGTTCATCTTTGGCATCGGTTCGGTTTCCAACATGAACGACGGCTATCCCTGGGGAATCTGGATCGCCTATGATGTGGTGGTGGGCACGGCCCTGGCCTGCGCCGGGTATTCCATCGCCTTGATCGTCTATGTCTTCAACAAAGGGGAGTACTCGCCCCTGGTGCGGCCCGCCCTGATGACCAGCATGTTCGGCTATACCCTGGCCGGAATCTCCGTAATCTTCGACATTGGCCGGTACTGGCAGGCCTACAACATCTTTCTTCCCTGGCTCAGCAACCTGCATTCGGTGATGTTCGAGGTGGCGCTGTGCATCGGCACCTATATCCTGGTGCTGTGGATGGAGTTTGCCCCGGTTCTGCTGGATAAATTCAAGGCAGATCAGTTGAAGGCCCGGCTCAACCGGATCATTTTCGTCTTCATCGCCTTGGGCATCCTCCTGCCCACCATGCATCAGTCTTCGCTGGGCACCATGATGCTCATGGCCGGACACAAGCTTTCCCCTCTCTGGTGGAGCGGTTTTCTGCCTCTGCTCTTTCTGATCACCGCCGTGGTCATCGGCTATGCCGCGGTGATCTTTGAGTCGCTCGTTGCCGCCATTGCCTTCAAGCGGCCCATGGAGATGCACCTGTTGAGCAAGATCTCGGCGCTGATGCCCTGGCTGCTTGGTCTTTATTTGGTGGTCCGGATCGAGGACGTGAATCTGCGCGGCTATCTGCCCCTGGCTTTTGACGGAGGACTCCTGGGCAACCTGTTCTTGCTGGAGAATCTGTTGTTCCTTGCCGCCCTGCTGATCCTGGTCTATCCCGCCAACCGGCAGAGTCCGAGGTTGTTGTTCATCGCCTCCTGCGCCATGCTGTTGGGCGGGAGCATGTACCGGTTCAACACCTATATAGTCGGCTTTGATCCCGGCACCGGTTGGCAGTATTTTCCCTCGGCACCGGAACTGTTCATCACCTTCGGCATCATTGCTGCGGAGGTGATGGCCTACCTGTGGTTTGTCAAAACCTTGCCGGTATTGCCCAAACTTACCAGGGCATAATGCATAAGGAGATTGTTCATGGCTAAAAGAATCGTCGTTGATCCCATCACCAGAATAGAAGGGCATCTCCGGATTGATTGCGAGATTGACAATGGCCGGGTGACCAAGGCCTGGTCTTCCGGTCAGATGTGGCGCGGGATCGAGTTGATCCTCCAGGGCCGCGACCCGCGCGATGCCTGGGTTTTCACCCAGCGGATCTGCGGGGTTTGCACCACGGTGCATGCCATTGCCTCGGTGCGCGCCGTGGAAAATGCCCTGGGGTTGGAGGTGCCGCTCAACGCCCAGTACATTCGAAACATGATGATCGGCGCCCACGGAATCTTCGACCATATCGTCCATTTTTACCACCTCTCCGCTCTGGACTGGGTGGACATCGTTTCCGCCCTCAAGGGCAGTCCCAAGGCCGCCGCCGCTCTCGGCCAGCAGCTTTCTCCCTGGCCTCACAACAGTGAGCAGGAAATCAAGGCGGTGCAGGAAAGGCTCAAAGGTTTTGTCGGCACCGGCCAGTTGGGGGTTTTTGCCAGCGGTTACTGGGGCCACCCGGCCATGAAACTCTCCCCGGACGTCAATCTCCTTGCCGCCACCCATTATTTTCAGGCCCTGGACTACCAGCGCCGGATCAACAAGGTGGTGGCCATCCTCGGCAGCAAGACCCCGCATATCCAGAACCTGGCCGTGGGCGGGGTGGCCAACCCCATCAACCCGGACAGCCAGTCCACCCTGACCATCGAGCGGCTCTACTACATCAAGACCCTGATCGATGAGATCGGGGATTTTATCAAGAATGTCTACATGGTCGATGTCGCGGCCATCGGCGCTTTTTATGCCGACTGGACCAAGTACGGAGCCGGGGTGACCAATTATCTTTCGGTGCCGGATATGCCCCTCGATACCAAGGGGACAGCCTTTGATCTCCCTGGCGGCTACATTGCCAATGGTAATGTGGGAACATTTAAGCCGATCACCGGGTTCAACGATGATTTCTTCAAGCAGGGAGTCAAGGAGGGGATCAAGCACTCCTGGTACAAGGGAGACTGGGACCGCCACCCCTGGGAGGAAGAGACCGTGCCCCAGCATACCGACTTCCAGGACAACGGCAAATATTCCTGGGTCAAGTCCCCGACCTTCAACGGCAAACCTGCCCAGGTCGGACCGTTGGCTAACGTCTTGTGTATGTACGCGGCAGGGCACGCCCCGACCAAGACTTACACCGACACCCTTCTGCAAACGGTGAGCAAGCTGGCCGGGGCCAAGGTCGGAATCGACGCCCTCCATTCCACCATCGGTCGGCATGCCGCCCGGGCGGTGCGTTGCGCGGTTTTGCACGATTCCCTGCTCGGCCAGTGGCAGGCTCTGATGGACAACATCGGCAGAGGGGATTATACGACCTTCAACGCGCCGGTATTCCCGAAAGGCGAACAGCGCGGGGTGGGTTTTCATGAGGCGCCGCGCGGGGTGCTGTCCCACTGGGTCGTGATCCAGGACGGCAAGATCAAGAATTATCAATGCGTGGTCCCGTCCACCTGGAACGCCGGACCCAGAAACAACAAAGACGAGCCTGGACCATACGAAGCCTCGCTGGTGGGCAATCCGGTGGCTGATCCGGAAAAACCCCTTGAGGTATTGCGCACGGTCCATTCCTTTGATCCGTGCCTTGCCTGCGCCATCCATCTTCTGGACCCCGAGAGTAAGGAAATCGTCACCGTTAGGACCGTAGCATAAATTTGTTGTCTGAAATATTTATTCAAGGCAGGCCGCCCCGGCTATCGGGACGGCCTGTTTTATAAGGAGGCGCATGGCTGACAAGATTTTGGTGCTTGGCGTGGGGAACGTGTTGCTTTCCGACGAGGGGGCGGGAGTACGAGCAGTAGAGCAACTCCAGCGCCGATATGCCTTTCCTCCCCAGGTGGAGATCATCGATGGCGGCACCATGGGCCTTGACCTCCTGGGATATCTTGATGACAAGAGCCATCTGTTTATTGTGGATGCAATTCTCTCGAGCAAACCTCCGGGTTCGGTGGTCATTGAAAAATTGCTCGATCCTCCCGCCTATTTCCGGCAGAAAATTTCCCCGCACCAAATCGGACTTTCCGAGCTTCTGGCCGTTGCCTCGATGCAGGATTGCCTGCCCCCCGCCATCACTCTCTTCGGCATCGTCCCCCTTGATCTGTCCACCGGCATGGAGATGTCCCCGGTGGTCACCACTGCGGTAGAGCAAGTGGTGCTGGCCGTGGTGAAAGAGCTTGGCCTGATGGGGATCGAGGTGGGCTCGACAAGCAGTTGATCCGTTTCCCATGGTTGCCGGATTGATCTCTGCCGCGCACCGTCTCTGGAAAAAAACTTGATCCTGACCGGCAAATAGTATTGTATGAAAACTCTGCCGGTGTCCTGATGCGGCACGGTCAGGGCAGGCAATGCGGTGTCGTGTGTCCCCGCGGCATTGGGCGCGCCTGGTTTTTTCAAGGAGAAAGGATGGCGAAGATCGGTGTTTTTGTGGCGGATGACCATTCCGTCGTTAGGGAGGGGCTGCGGCAGATGCTTGCCAAAAGCAAGACCCTTGCGCTGGTTGGCGAGGCGGCGGACGGTGAGGCGGCTGTCAAGGCGATCCGCAAATTGCAGCCGGACGTGGCGATCCTTGATGTCGCCATGCCTCTGGTCAGCGGTCTTGAATGCATCCCGTTGGTTAAGAACGATTCCCCTGGCACGGCAATCGTGATTCTGTCGATGTTCGCCCGCGAGATGTATGTGCATCAAGCTCTGGCCGCTGGAGCTCTTGGCTATGTTTTAAAAACCGCCCCCTGGCCCGAGGTTCTTGAGGCGGTGCGGATGGTGGCCCAGGGGAAGTATTTTTTGAGCAGGGAGATAAATTCCGACCTCATCCGTGGGTATCTCAACAATGAGGAGCAAAAATCCGCCGAGTCGAGCAGGTACGATATGTTGTCCGCACGGGAACAGCAGATATTCAGGCTGGTCATCGAGGGCAATCCCACCAAAAATATAGCGGAACTCCTGTGTCTCAGCCCAAAAACCGTGGAAAAACACCGCTCCAATATCAGTAAAAAGCTTGGGATGAGCGAGCCGCTGGCCATGCTGAAGTTTGCCATGAAGATCGGTGTGGCTGATCCCGACCTCTGGCCGGATTTATAGGGGATTTTGCTCCCGGCAGAGTTGAGCACAGCGTTTTGTGTAGTACTGTCACCGGCGATGGTTATTTTGAAGCAGTTCTTGAAATTTGGTGGGTATGTGAACGATTCCGCAGAGCCGCATAAATCAAAAATCATGTCTGTGCCTATTCAGCGGTTTACCTGGATTTTGGTCGGGGCCTGGACCCTGTTCACCTCCGGGCTTTCCTTTAGCGAAATAAGCGGTATCCGGGAAATCACTCAGGAAATAGCGATCAGTGAAATTCGGGCCTATTGTAATAAGGACCGTGCCTTGCGCACCTGGGGAGCATCCCATGGCGGGGTGTATGTGCCTGTCGACGAGCGGACCCCGGCGAATCCATATCTCGCGCATCTTCCTGAGCGGGATATGGTAACGCCCTCAGGCAGAGCGCTCACCCTGATGAATCCTGCCTACATGATGCGTCAGGTGGGCGAGGATTTTTCCAGCCTCTATGGCGTGGTCGCCAGGATGACCAGCCTCAAGCCGCTGCGTCCGGAGAATGCGCCGGATGTCTGGGAACGCCGAGCCCTGGAGGAGTTTGTTCAGTCCCGGCAGCCGGAAAAGATCGAATTTTCCCAGATCGCCGGAGTGCCTCATCTGCGGTTGATTCAGGCGGTGATGGTTAAGCAGGACTGCCTTCAATGCCACGGTCATCAAGGGTATAAAGAAGGAGATATCCGGGGCGGAATCAGTGTCAGTCTGTCAATGGTGGATGCGCTGGCCTTGGAGAAAAAACAGATATTTTCCCATCTCATCAGGGCTGGGCTGATCTGGTTTATCGGGGTGGCTGGGCTGCTTTTCGGAGGTGGTCTCTTGCAACGGCGGATCGCGGAGCGCGACGCAGCCCAAGAGGCGTTGCAGCGGTCCCTTGACCGGCTTGCCCGGAAAAGTGAGGAAATGGAGGGGGCCAACGCCACGCTGCTGACGGAGATTGCCGAGCGGAAAAAGGCTGAGGCCGAGATCTTGGTTAGTGAGGAAAAGTTCCGCACCGTTGCGGACTTCACCTACGATTGGGAATACTGGATGGATCCGGCGGGAGATTTTCTCTATGTATCCCCTGCGTCAGAGCGGATTACCGGATACCGGCCGGAGGAATTCAGGGAGAATCCCGGCCTCTTTCTGGAGATCACCCATCCGGATCACAAGGGTCAGCTTGAAAATCATTTCAGACAGGCCGTGGCGGAGCGCAGGGTATGTATGTTGGAATTTCGGATCATTACCAGAGACGGGCAGGAACGCTGGATAGGTCATACCTGCCAGCCCGTGTATGGCCAGTCGGGTGAGTTCCTTGGCAATAGGGCGAGTAATCGTGATATCACCGGGAACAAATGGAGTGAGAAAACCCTTAACAAGTTTGCTGTGGAACTGTCCCAAAGCAACAGGGATCTACAGGATTTCGCCTACATGGCCTCCCATGACCTGCGGGAGCCGCTGGTTCTTATTCAGGCCTTTAGCGAGAGGCTGTTGGCCCGCTATGGGGATAACATCCCTGAGAAGGGGTTGGAATATATCCGGCGAATTGATGCTGCGACCCTGCGGATGCAGGAGTTGATCTCCGGGGTGCTGGCCTATTCGCGGGTTTCCGTTAAGGCCCAGCCTTTTGAGGAGGTTGACCTTGCGAAGATTATCCAGGGGGTTCTGGGCGATCTGGAGTTGGTGATTAGGAAAAGCCAGGGCGAGATTGAGGTCGGGCCGCTGGGCCGGATAAAGGCGGACCCTCTTCAGATTCGGCAACTCTTTCAGAATCTCATCGTCAACGCTCTTAAATATAGGCGATCGGAGGTGGTGCCGCAGATTCGGGTTTCCTGTCATTCTATCACTGTGGCTTTGGGTGAGGAGCATGGGGAGTTCTGCCAGGTTACGGTGGAGGACAACGGGATTGGCTTTGCCGAGGAGGCTGCTGGGCAGATCTTCGGACTCTTCCAAAGGCTGCATGGGCGAAGCCAGTATGAAGGAACCGGTATCGGTCTGGCGGTGTGCAAGCGGATTGTTGAGCGGCACGGGGGGACCATTACTGCGGAAAGTTCTCCCGGCAGGGGGGCGCGGTTCATCGTTACCTTGCCGGTGCATGGGCCTGCGGTCGATGATCTTCTGCAGCTTGCCTGCCAGGAATAATCTGTCGGGAAAGCCAGGAAAAAAGAGCGATTTTCGGCTCTTGTCTGGAACAAGCCTGCGTCTTTGTGTATCATGAATCCATGCATGAAATGTCTCTGGCCATAAATATCGTTGAACTTGTTTCCGAAAAGGCTCAGGCCGCCGGGGCGCAGAAGGTCACGGCCATCGAACTTGAGGTCGGCAGACTTTCCGGTCTGATGGCAGAGTCCCTTGCTTTCTGTTTTGAGGCCGCCGCCCGCAACACCCCGGCTGAAGGCGCCGAGCTTCTGATCTGCGAAATCGATGGACTGGGAAACTGCCTGGGATGTGGTCACTCTTTTATCGTGGATTCCCTGCTCAGCCAATGCCCGCAATGTGGGGGGTATGCCGTGGAGACCGTGCAGGGCAGAGAATTGAAAGTTGTCTCCCTTACCGTTGACGAATAACGAATAGGTGAACCCATGTGTGATTCCTGCGGCTGCACGCAGCCGGGAAACAGTGTAACCATCACGAGGCCAGGGCAGGCCATGTCCGGTCCCGAAGTAGCAGGGCATCACCATTCGCACCAGAGCCGAGTTGTGGAGGTGCGGGAGGCGGTGCTCGGAAAAAACGACGGGATTGCCGCGCATAACCGGAAATTTTTCAGGGAAAGGAGGATCGTGGCGCTCAATCTGGTCAGTTCTCCCGGTTCGGGCAAGACCACGATCCTGGAGCGGACTATCCGAGAGTTGCGGGAAGAGATCCCCATTACGGTCATCGAAGGGGATCAGCAGACCATGCTCGATGCTGAACGGATCGATGCCACAGGGGTACCCGTGGTGCAGGTGAACACCGGGGCCGGTTGCCATCTTGACGCGGATATGGTGCATCAGGCCCTGCATCAACTTGAGCCGGCCGAGAACTCCCTGCTCTTTATCGAAAATGTCGGCAATCTGGTCTGCCCGGCCATGTTTGATCTGGGCGAGGCGGCCAAAATTGTAATCATCAGCGTCACCGAAGGCGAGGACAAGCCTCTCAAATATCCGGCCATGTTCGATGCGGCCAGTTTGTGTCTGATCAACAAGACCGACCTGCTTCCGCATGTTGATTTTGATGTGGCCCGTTGCCGGGAATATGCCCTGCGGGTGAACCACCACCTGAAATTTTTTGAGATTTCTGCCAGGACCGGCGAAGGCATGCCTGCCTGGTTGGACTGGCTGCGTAGTCAAATCATTTAATGCCAGGCGAGCGCTGGAAGATATCGGTCAGCGGCATTGTTCAGGGCGTCGGCTTTCGGCCTTTTGTTTACCGGCTGGCCTTGGCGCGGGCTCTGACCGGTTTTGTGGCCAATACTCCGGAGGGAGTTGCCATCGAGGCTCAGGGGCCGACCGCGCAGCTTCAGGATTTTCTTGTTGCCTTGCGGAAAGATGCGCCCCCCCTGGCCCAGGTAGGCGAGATCAGTTTTGCCTCCATTCCCCTGGGTGATGATGGCGAATTTGTTCTTCGGTATTCGTCGGCTGCCGGGCTGGTTTCTACCCTGATTTCTCCCGATGTCTCGGTGTGTGAGGACTGCCTAGCCGAGTTCTTCGCCCCGGCCGATCGTCGCTTCCGTTATCCTTTCATTAACTGCACCAACTGCGGCCCCCGTTATACCATTGTTGAGCGCATCCCCTACGACCGTCCCCATACGACCATGCGCGGTTTTGCCATGTGCGCGGCCTGTCAGCAAGAATACGATGATCCAGGAAACCGGCGGTTTCATGCCCAGCCCAACTGCTGCGCCGACTGCGGCCCGCAACTCACTTTGGTTGAGGTGGATGGCCGATCGGTGGCTCAACGGGATGCGGCGCTTGTCGAGGCGGTCCGGCGGCTGGAGGCAGGCGAGATCGTAGCGGTTAAAGGGGTGGGCGGTTTTCATCTGGCGGTGGATGCGACCAATGGCCAGGCGGTAAGGCGTCTGAGGCAGAGAAAGGGCCGGAACGCCAAGCCTCTGGCAGTCATGGTTGCTGATCTGGCAGCGGCCCGGAGGATCTGTCGGCTGGAGGCTTTGGAAGAGCAGGCCCTTATGAGTCAGGAACGGCCCATCGTTCTGGTCATCAAAAAGGATGGGCACGGCCTGACGGAAGAGGTCGCGCCGGGATACGACCAATTCGGTCTCATGCTGCCCTATGCGCCGCTCCACTATCTTCTCTTGCAGGGGTCGGTGCGGGCCTTGGTCATGACCAGTGCCAACCTCAGCGAAGAGCCGATCTGTATTGAAAACGATGAGGCTATCCACCGATTGAACGGGATCGCCGACTGTTATCTTGTGCATGACCGGCCCATTCATCTGCCCTGCGATGATTCGGTGGTTGTCCTTCAGGCCGGAATGATCCGTCAGGTCCGGAGAAGCCGTGGTTTTGCTCCGAAGCCCATCGGGCTTGCGGAGGCAGGGGCCATGGTTCTCGGGGTGGGGGCGGAACTCAAGAACACCGTCTGCCTGCTGAAAGGGGATCAGGCTTTTTGCAGTCAGCACATTGGCGATCTGAAAAATCTGGAGGCCTATCGGGTCTTTCAGCAAAGCCTCGGCCAGTTGGCCGCTCTTTTTGAAATCAGCCCGGGCCTGATTGTGCATGACCTGCACCCCCAGTATCTTTCAAGCCGCTGGGCCAAGGAGCAGGAGGTTCCCACCCTGGCCGTGCAGCACCATCATGCCCATCTGGCCGCCTGTCTGGCTGAGAACCGGCATGATGGCCCGGCCATCGGTATTATTCTCGATGGGGCGGGGTATGGACTGGATCAGACCATCTGGGGCGGCGAGGTTTTGTTGGGGGATGCCCATGGCTTCCAGCGGTTTTCCGCCTTGGAAGCCTTGCCTCTGCCGGGAGGGGATGCGGCGGTGCAGGCCCCCTGGCGGACTGCTCTGAGTTATCTCCTTGCCGCTTATGGTGCGGACCTCCCCGACCTGCCCTTTATGACGGTCCATGAGTGCGGGCCGATTCTTGCCATGGTGGACAAAGGAGTGAATTCCCCCCTGACCAGCAGCTGTGGTAGGCTTTTTGATGCGGTGGCCGCTATGAGCGGGGGTAGGCAGATCATTCAGTATGAGGCCCAGGCCGCCATCGAGCTGATGCAGACTGCGGGAGGGCTTGGCGAGGCGGCATTTTCCTGCGAAGTTTACACAGAAGATGCTATGCTGAAAATCTCGGTGCGTTCTTTGATCCGGGCGGTGGCTCAAGCCGTACAGGGCGGTATGGCGCGAAGCGAAATCAGCCGAAGATTTCATGCCGGATTGGTTGCGGTTTTCACTCGGGTGGCCGAGGAGGCGCGAAGTCAGGAAAAAATTAAGACAGTGGTCTTGAGCGGTGGCGTTTTTCAAAACAGGCTGCTTCTGGAGGGGCTGAGGGCCTCTCTTGGGCGTGCCGGATTCCAGGTGCTGCTGCATAAAGAGCTGTCTTGCAATGATGCCTGCATTTCCTTGGGGCAGGCCGTGATCGGTCGGCAAGCACTGAAAAAAGGGTGAGGGTATGTGTCTGGCGATTCCCGGCAAGGTGGTGGAGATATTTCAGGAAAATGGTTTGCTCATGGGCCATGTGGACTATAGCGGCACGGTCAACAAGATCTGTCTTGAGTATGTGGCGGAGATTGTGGTGGGGCAGTACACTGTGGTGCATGCCGGGTTTGCCCTGTCGGTGCTTGACGAGGAAGAGGCGCGCCAGAGTTTCGCGACTTGGCAGGAACTGATCCAGGCCGTGGCGGCCCAGGGCACGGATATCTTCGGGAATCCGTTGGAAAAATAAAGAGGGTTTTTATTCCCCATGAAATTTGTCGATGAATACCGCGATCCGGCCTTGGCAGGCCGTCTTCTTGAGGAAATCCGGCACACCGCGACCCGGCCTTGGGTGATTATGGAGATTTGCGGTGGCCACACCCATGCCATCATGAAAAACGGGTTGGATCAGCTTCTTCCCGCCCAGGTGGAGCTGGTGCATGGGCCGGGTTGCCCGGTCTGCGTTACCCCGGTGGAGACCATTGACCGGGCGGTGGCCATTGCCGCCAGACCCGAGGTGATCTTTGCCAGCTTCGGCGATATGCTCCGGGTGCCGGGCAGCAGTTCCAGTCTGTTCATGGCGAAATCCGCCGGGGCTGATGTGCGTATGGTTTATTCGCCGCTGGAAGCCGTGGCCTTGGCCCGGCAGAACCCGGAGCGGGAGGTGGTTTTTCTGGCTGTGGGTTTTGAAACAACGGCGCCGGGCAATGCTATGGCCTTGTTGCAAGCCAGGCGGGAAGGGCTGACGAACTTCAGCCTGCTGGCCAGCCATGTTCTGGTGCCACCTGCCATCCGGGCCTTGCTCTCCTCGCCCTCCAATCGGGTGCAGGGCTATCTGGCCCCAGGACATGTTTGCACCATCATGGGCTGGCAGGAATACGAGCCTCTTGCCGAGGAATTTCGGGTGCCCATGGTGCCCACCGGCTTTGAACCCGTCGATATCCTCGCCGGGCTGCTCATGGTTCTTCGCCAGCTTGAGGCGGGCCGCCATGTCGTGGAGAACCAGTATGGCCGGTCGGTGAGCCGGGAAGGCAACCTGGCTGCGCAACGGATCATGCTCGAGGTTTTCGCGGTGAGCGATCGCGCCTGGCGGGGGATAGGAGTGTTGTCTGCCAGCGGATTGGTGATCAGAGATCATTTTGCTGCCTATGATGCCGAGCGGAAGTTTGCCGTGGAGACCATCAACGTGCGGGAATCGGAGTTGTGTAAAAGTGGCAGCGTTTTGCAAGGCCTGATTAAGCCCGATGATTGTCCGGCTTTTGGCCGGGAATGCACCCCGGAACATCCCCTGGGAGCGACCATGGTCTCGGGCGAAGGCGCTTGCGCCGCCTACTACAAATATTACAGGACGCGTCATGCATAATCTGAATCCGGAAGATTTCAGCTGCCCTCTAGATCGGAAGAGCAC
>JBAZCG010000044.1:0-25999 GCA_041671085.1 Desulfurivibrionaceae bacterium
TGCCGAGCTGAAAGACGCTGATGCCCAGCTGAAGGACTATGACGGCCACGTCATTACCCCGCCCCTGGTCAACTGCCACGCCCACCTCGAACTCTCTTGCTTGGCGGGGCTGACCGGGGCTCCCCCGACGCCCGGCGACATGACCGGCTGGATCAGGGGGCTGCTCGCCGCCCGGGCTGAGAATCCCGATCAGGAAATTGTGCAGGATGCCGCCCGCCTGGCCCTGGCCCGTCTCTACGCCGGGGGCTGCCGGGCCGTGGCCGACATCGGCAACCGGCAGGAAAGCGCTCTGTTGGGCGAGGGCTTCAAGACCGAGGTGCTCTTTTTTCTTGAGTTGCTTGGGTTGTGCGGGCCTGCCGAGGAAGCGGCCCTGGCCTCCTTGTCTGGAATCGGCGCCGATGTCCGCTGTACCCCCCATGCTCCCTATTCGTCCGGGCCGACGCTGATCCGGGCCTTGAAAAAGCGGGCGGGCGCTCGCCTGTTTTCCCTGCATGTGGCCGAGTCTGCCCAGGAGATCGAGTTTTTGCGTACCGGTGGCGGACCGTTTCGTGATTTTCTGGGGGAGCGGGGCGTGGAGGTTGCGGCCTTCACCCCGCCCGGCATGGGGGCGGTCCTCTATCTGGATTCCCTGGGGGTGCTGGATGCGCAGACCCTCTGTGTCCATGGCGTGCAGGTGGAGGATGGGGAGATCGCCCTTTTGGTCGAGCGCGGGGCTGCGGTGTGCTTGTGTCCCGGCAGTAACCGGTTCATGGGGGTGGGGGTTGCGCCGGTGCAAAAAATGTTCGCCCAGGGCATCCCTCTGGTGCTGGGCACGGACAGTCTGGCCAGCAATCCCGCCTTGAGCCTCTGGCGGGAAATGCAAATCTTGCGGGAGGATCATCCGAGTCTTCCGCCCGAGGCGGTCTTTGCCATGGCCTCGGCCAATGGCGCGGGTCTTCTTGGGATAGGCGGTAAGCTCGGCACCGTCGCCCCTGGCGTTTCCGCCTCACTTTTGGCGGTGCGCTGCCCGGCCAAGAGCGAGGCGGAGGTTTTTGAATTCCTCACCTCGGTCGGCACGGATGTCCGGCTTGAGTGGCTTGAGTAGCGGCATGAAAATCACGGCCAGAATCGGGATGGTGAATTACATCAACACCGCGCCCCTGTATGAGGTATGGCGGCAGACCGTGCATCGGGCGGACTGGCAGGTTGTCGAAGCGCCGCCTGCGGTGCTCAACCGCATGCTCCATGAAAACGAACTGGATCTCGGCTTTGTCTCCTCCCAGGAATATGCCCTGCATCCTGAAAAATACCGGATAATGAGCGACCTCTCCATCTCGGCCACCGGGGCGGTGGGCAGTGTTTTTCTCTTTTCGGAACTGCCCATTGCCAGCCTGGATAACCAGCTGGTTTTGCTCAGCTCCCAGTCTCAGACCTCGGTGAGTCTGGTGAAGATCATTCTGGAAGAGTTCCACCGGCTTCGCCCCCGCTATTGCAGCGGATTGGCCAACGAGTTGGACCAGAATGTCGAAAGGCCCGCAGCGGTTTTGGCCATAGGCGATGAGGCCTTGCGGCTGGCGGTGGCCGGGCGATATCCCCACCGGCTGGACCTTGGGGAGGCGTGGCAGCTCCGCACGGGCCTGCCTTTTGTTTTCGCGGTATGGGCTGTGCGCGAGGATTTCTGCCGCGAGGAGCCGGACACGGTCATGGCCATTTACCAGGAGCTTCATCGTTGCCTGCGCCAGGGCAAAGAGCGGCTGCGGGAGATCAGCGCCATTGTGGCCGGCAGGGTGCCCATGGACGAGGATGCCTGTTACCGGTATCTCCAGGGGATTGAGTATGATCTGAGCAGCGAAAAGCAGGAGGCGCTGACGAAATTTTTCGAGTATCTTATTGAACGGGGCGAGGTCCCTGCTTTGGCGCTTCCCCTCAAGATTTGCGGAAAACATTAATCACATGAAAAATCCAGACGAAAAGAAAAAATTTGTTCAGGAGAAGTTCTCCTCGATCAGCGGGAAATACGATTTTCTCAATTCGGTGTTGAGCTTTCAGATCGACCGCTACTGGCGCTGGGTCACCACCCGGGAGTTGAAGGAGTTTCCAAAGGGGGTGGTGCTCGACCTCTGCGCCGGCACCCTGCCCCTGTCCTTGGAGTTGACCCGGCAGGCCAGGCAACGTCAGGTGCTAGCGGTGGATTTTTGCGAAGACATGCTGCGGGCCGGGATGCAGCATCTTCCCGCCGATGACCGGAAGGGGAGGATCGGGCCGGTGTGCGGCGACGGGGAGCAGATTCCCGTGCAGACCGGCACGGTCTGGGGAATCACCGTGGCCTTCGGGGTCAGGAATCTGGCGAGAACCCAGCAAGGCTTGAATGAAATGCACCGGGTGCTGAAGCCGGGCGGCAAGCTGCTGATCCTCGAATTTTCCAGGCCGCAAAATCCGCTGGTCAAGCTGCTCTATAATTTTTATCTCAACCGGGTGTTGCCGAAGATTGCCGGGTTTGTTTCCGGCGACACCGAGGCCTACGAATATCTGGCCAGCTCCATTGCCGAATTTTATGCGCCCGAAGAACTGTTGGCCATGATGCGACAGGCCGGGTTTGCGAAAACCTATCATCGCCCGCTGACCTTCGGGGTGGTGACGGTCTATGTGGGGGTGAAATGAAAAAAATCGTCCTGGCCATAACCGGAGCCACCGGAGCGGTGTATGCCCTGGAGTTTCTCAAGATTTGCCAGCCTCTTGCGGTCGAGGTGCATGGGCTTCTTTCCGAGGCCGGAGCACAGGTGCTGGAGCTGGAGCTTGGCCTGTCGCGTGCGGATCTTGATCCCTATGTTGCCCGTTGGCATGATGTGCGCGATTTTGCCGCGCCCATGTCCAGCGGCTCCAGCGATTTTTCCGGCATGGCTGTCCTGCCCTGCACCATGGGGAGCCTTGCCGCCATTGCCAATGGCGTCTGCGGCAACCTGATCCACCGGGCTGCGGACGTGATGCTCAAGGAACGGCGCCCCCTGGTGCTGGCGGTCCGGGAAACGCCGTTGAACAAAACCCACCTCACCAATATGTTGAAGGCCCACGAAGCCGGAGCCATCATCTGTCCGCCCATGCCCGCCCTGTATCATCGACCGCAAAGCATCGAAGAGATGGCTCGTCTGTTTGCGGGCCGGGTGGCGGGATTGCTCGGGATCGAGGTTGACTTGCCCAGATGGCAGGGCATTGTAGCGGAGAAAGAGGCATGCTAACGGGGCGCAACCGGCGCCTTGCCGGAGAGGGCCACTGATGTTGCGCAAGGTGAAGGCCCTGCTTGAGATGATCAAGTTCGGGCATACCATTTTTGCCCTGCCCTTTGCCCTGATCGGGGCATTTTTGGCAAAACGCGGGGTTCCCGATGCCGTCACCTTTGGCTGGATCATCCTGGCCATGGTTGGGGCTCGGACCGCAGCCATGGGTTTTAACCGCATCGCTGACCGGAAGTTTGACGCCGCCAACCCCCGCACCGCGGATCGGGCTATCCCGGCTGGCGCGGTGCGGTTGGGGGAAGCCTGGGCCATGGTTTTTCTCTTTACCCTGCTGTATTTTGTCGCCTGCTATCAGCTCAACCCCCTTACCTTGAAGCTGTCCCCCTTTGCGCTGGGGCTTACCTTTCTCTATTCCCTGACCAAGCGTTTCACCTGGCTTTGCCACGCGGTTCTCGGGGTTGCCCTGGCTTTTTCGCCCTTGGGTGGTTGGGTCGCAGTCAAGGGGAACCTTTTTGACTTCCCCGTTGTCCTTTCCCTAGGGGTGCTTTTCTGGGTGGCAGGATTCGATACGGTGTATGCCTGTCTTGATGCCGATTTTGACCGGCAAGCAGGGCTCTACTCCCTGCCTTCCCGCTTTGGCAGGGAGAAAGCTTTCCGGCTCGCGGTTTTTTTTCATGCTCTGGCCTTTCTTTTGTTTGTGCTCACGGGTATAGTGTCGGGGTTGAATTTTTATTATTATCTGGGAATTGTCCTTACGGCCGGAGCCCTTTTTTATCAGCATCTTGCCGTTAACCCGAAGGATTTATCCCGGATTCAGCTTTCGTTTTTTGCTATGAACGGTCTTATCAGTCTTACCTTGTTTGTTGCAACCTGGATTTCGTTAGTCATTTGACCAGAAAAATCTCATAATAAAAGGAACTGTCATGCAATTTGGAAAAATTCATAAAGCCGTTCTCGTTTCGTTCGCCCTCGGGGCCACTGTTATCTTTGCAACCAGCGTTTGGTCTAAGACGGAAAAGAAAACTGAGGAAGTTGCGGCCCTTGTTAATGGCGAACCCATTGTGGCTGCGGCTGTGCAGGGAGAAATAAAGGGGATTCTGGGTCGTTTTCAGGAGCAAGGGCGTAAACCCAGCGAGACCGAGATGGCTTCCCTCCGTGAATCGGTTCTTGAAAAGATGATCAAGCTCGAGCTGTTGAGTCAGGAGAGCAAGAAAGCCGGAGTTTCCGTCAGCAGCACAGATATTGATAACGAGCTGAAAGGATACAAAAAAGGGTTTGCCGATGACAAGGCCTTTGCCAAGGCCCTCGGCGAGGCAGGCCTCACCGAGGCTGTATTGCGTAAGCAGATTGGCAAAAATCTGACCATCCAGAAATTCATCGACACCAAGTTTAAGGGCAAGGTCCAGGTGACTGAGCAGGAAGCCAAGGATTTCTACAACAGCAATCAGGATAAATTTGCCCAGCCGGAAATGGCGCATGCCCGTCATATCTTGATTACGGCAAAAGAAGCAGAGCCTAAGGCGGATAAGGATCGCAAACGCGCGAAGCTTGTCCAGATCAAAAAACAGCTGAAGGACGGCGCTGATTTTGCCGATTTGGCCAAGCAATTTTCAGATTGTCCGAGCAAAGAACGTGGCGGTGATTTGGGATTTTTCCCCAGAGGCCAGATGGTAAAGGCGTTTGATCAGGCGGCATTCAAAATGATGCCTGGCGACATCAGTGACATTGTGGAAACTGAGTTCGGCTATCATCTGATAAAGCTTGAAGAGAAAAAGCCCGCAAAAACGGTAAGCTTTGATGAGGCAAAGGCCAAGATCACCGCCTATCTCACCCAGGAAAAGATTACTGCCAATATCGAAGCCTTTATTGCCGAGGCCAAAGGCAAGGCGACCATCAAAATCCTGAGCCCCCAGGCAAAAAAATAACCTCAGCTGGGCTTCAATTGGAGTTAGGGCCATGGTTTACTGCAAACCATGGCCCATTTTTTTTGTTTTTTCGAAAAGAAGGGTGGGGGGGAATTTTTACGCCGGTGGAGTTCGGTCAGTGCTTACTGTTCGACAACCCCTTAGAAGGAGGGATCGCTACAGTAGAGCCTGCGGAATTTTTCCATTTCTTGCAATACCGCAGGAGCAAGTTTGAGTCCATAGCGTGCGACATATTCCGCCGCCATGCGGTGGGTGTTAAATATGGGGTAGTTTAGTGTGAGATTCGCGATGCATTTGTCGATATACTGGGCATGTCGGGCTGGGTCGTAAAACAACCGCAGCATTTCTGGGAAAACAGTATAGAACGAGGCCGAGTCTTCACTGTAGAGAAGAGATGAGGGCTGTTCGCAGAAATGCTCTGAGGAAACGGACTCTTCATAGCCAAATTTCCAGCCGGTCCGGCCTTCGTGGTAGCCTTCAACCCACCAGCCATCCATAATGCTGACATTGGGTACTCTGTTCATGGCGGCTTTCATTCCGCTGGTGCCGCTTGCTTCCAGAGGACGTTTGGGGCTGTTTAGCCAGGCGTGGGAACCGGTCACCATCATTTTGGCGAGGTGCATATCGTAGCCCGGAATGAAGACCAGTTTGGCCAAGCCATTACTTTTTTGGTACAGCTCTTCTTGGACAGCCAGAACGTTTCTGATTAATTCCTGGCCTGGCTGATCCGAGGGATGGGCCTTGCCTGCATAGATAAAATTCACCGGCCAGTTGTTTTCCTTAATCATCGCCGCCAACCGGTCCAGATCTTCAAAAATCAGATCCGCCCGTTTGTAGGTGGAAAAGCGTCTGGCAAAACCCAAAGTGAAGGTCGTGTGCTCCAGGGTTGCTTCTCTTTCGCTGCGGTAGGAAAGGTAGTTGGGTGGATCAATCCAAGTAGCAAGGCGTTGTTTGCGGTGGGTGGTGAGCATCAAGTTGACGTAATCCACCAGTATTTTTGTGTCCGTCCGCCAGGCCTGTTCAAAATAGGTTCGGAATTTGTTGTTCCGCTGTAGGACCTCCGCTTCGGCAAAAACACTGGGGTCTCTCCGCCAGTTGTGCAATTCTGGAAAGGTATCGTATAGTTCCGCCTTGGCATCGCTGGTCCAAGTGAGATGATGCACCCCGTTGGTAATTGCCGTAATTTTGTCGGCATGCTGTGGGAACTGTTTTTGAGTCACTTCTTTGTGGAGGCGGCTCACGCTGTTGGTGGCCCGATTGAGTTTCATGGCCATGGCAGTAAAATTATAAACGGAGTGATTGTGCTCCTCCAAGGCGAGGAGGTTCAGGATGTGCTTGCAGAACGGGTTGACCAACTCCTCATACACGGAAACATTGAAGCGGTCGTGGCCAGCCTTGACCGGGGTGTGGATGGTAAAGACAAGGCGTTTGGCTACCTCTGTTGCGGCAGTGAGGATGTCATGGTCCGTGGCCTTTTTTTCATACTGGGGGCCATGTTTTTTCTGGAGGAGTTGGGTGATTAGGGAAAGAACAACGCCCACGCCGTGCTGTTCGTTTAAGTGAATGGTGCGGGAAGTAAGGCCAAGGGCTTCCATGACCGGGATAACCCCGGATCCCAGGAGCCGGCGCTGGGTCGCTTTCACTTTTTCGGAGCTGCTGTCATACAGGTGTTGCGCTGCATCCTGAATCCAGGGGGGGGACTGCGGCGTCTGATAATCGAGAAGGATCTCCGGGACAAAGGAGTCGAGGCCCTCGCTTATCTCCATTTTGAGCCATACCTGTGCGTGGGCCACGGATCGTATCCCCTGGAGATCATAAAAAGGTACCTCAATGGTGAGAGGTTGATCGGGGGATTCGGGATCGTGCAGTAAATATAGCCCCGGAGTCTTTTCCGGTTCCCATTGCGAGGCCCAGGCAACCTGGCCGATTTTTGAATCGACCATCTGGGAAAAATATCCTTTCCGGTACAGCAGGGATATCCCGACCACCGGAATTTTGCAGTCCGCGAAGCTTTTCAGGGTGTCTCCGGCAAGGATGCCGAGACCGCCACTGTAGTTGGGGATCTTGACTGGGCCTTGCAAAAAAAGTCGCAGGAATCGGTTGAGGGATTCGTCTGGATGTTCTGTTATTTCAAGCTGGAGGAGCCTGTTGCGCACAGGATGAAAAACATCCAGATCCGCCCCTATTTCCATGGAGATGTAAGTGACTGATTCGCCGGTTGGGGAGGTGAGGGCCTGCCAGACTGAGTCAAGAACCTTTTGGGAAACACCGAAAAAAATTCCGAACCTGTTTGTGGAAAGCATGTCGCGGAGATCATGTTTGTCGTTTGCTGAAAGCGAGGCTGTCGCTGATTTTTTGGGACTGGTGTTATGTGTCGGGGAAGAAGATTTCATCGGTCGGTGTAGTCTCGTGGGAATAAATGGGTAATATTTTTTGTTTAGAATGCGCAGGAAAACAAAAAGTCAAACGATCACTCTGTATTGTTTGATGAAAACAAGATATAATGTGTTCTCCCTGCCATGCAAGGGATTTATGCAAATAGTCCTGTGAGGTTTTTTTACAGGGGGCAAAAAAATAGGGGGGGGATTCCGGTGTTAAAGCCTTTCGTAGCGCAACAAAACATCTGAAAAAACACGTTGAAATTTCACAAAGAGTTCTGTATGATCTTTTTGATAATTAAATTATACTTAATTGTATAAGGAGTTGTTTTCATATAAAAATCTGTCACAGGATGTATCAGGAGGAAGGAGAGAAATGAAAAGAGGAATTATGCAGTATCTGACAATGGCATGTGTTGTGGTTTCCCTTTCCCTTTTGGCTGGTGGTTGCGCCAAGCAAAAGGTGCAGAGCGATAAGGACATGGCTGGCGGCGTAAAGGCCGATACCGGCGCAGGGATGGGGCAGGAAGAGTCTCTAGCTTCAAAGTGGATTGGTGGCGACAGTGGCGCGGTTCTGGAAGGACGGACCACCGCACCGATGCTTCCCATCTATTTTGATTTTGACAAATCAGATATCCGCGCAGACCAGAAGGATCGTATTAAGAAAAATGGCGAACTCCTGAACGGTTCAGCAAAAGCCCGTGTTCGGGTGGAAGGCAATACCGACGAGCGTGGCACCAATGAATACAATATGGCCCTCGGTGAGAGACGTGCCGTGACCGCCGTTAAGTATCTGGTTAATATGGGCGTTGCGGAAGCCAGGATTGACACTCTCAGCTTTGGTGAGGAAAAGCCCCTCAACCTCGGTCATGATGAAATGGCCTGGTCACAGAATCGTCGTGACGACTTTGTTATTGTTAAATAAGCTTCTTTGCTAACAAGATTGTCTTAATCTGAGATGGGAGCATATTTATGTTCCCATCTCTTTTTTTGTTTTGAGTACTGCGGGTTAGGACGCGATTTTTTTGAAAATTTTCTGCTGATAACAAACCGGAGATATGTATGAAGATGAAATTCCTGAGGGGACTGTTTTTTGTGTGTGTAGCGTTGTGCGCCTCTTCGGTGATTGCCCTTGCGGCCCCGGATCGTGGAAAAGTCGCCACTGTCAGCATCCAAAAAATTCTTGGCAGTTCCAAAGTGGCGCTGGAGGCTCAAAAAATTTTGCAGGCGGAGGTTGATAAGTTCCAATCAAAGTTCAAGGCGGATGAAGATGCTCTCACCGCCATGAAAAATGATATTGAAAAAAAAAGTGCAGCCTGGAGCGAAGAGGTTCGTGCGGAGAAAGAGCGTGAGTACCAGAAGAGGCTCCGCGACTATGGCATGAAAACCGAGGATGCAAAACTTGAGATGCAACAGCTTGAGAAACGGCACATGGAGCCTATTTTGAAACAGCTGAATGATATTATCGCTGAGATCGGCAAGAAAAATGGCTATTCCATGATTCTTGAGAACACCATGAAAGGTCTGCGCAACCGAACGGGATTGCTCTATGCTGATGATGGTCTTGATATCAGCGATCAAGTTCAGAAGGAGCTTGATAGCCGTTTTAAAAAATAAATAATTTAGTAAGTTTCCAACAAAAAGAGGCGTTGCGGGGGATTAATACCGCAACGCCTCTTTTTGTTACTTTTCTGCCAGGGGAATAAAAAAAGGGGCATGACTAGAACAGAGGATTTTCTCGGATGATTTTGAGGATCACCCGATACATATTCTGGTCACGGTAATTGAATCTAAACTCACACTCTTTGAGGTGCAAGAAAAAGGTGGCTTGGCTCACTCCTCGGAATTGTGTGAGACGAGATTTTGCAAAGCCCCAGAAGCCTTCTATTCCGTTGATATGGGCTTTGCCCCTGGTGGATTTGATCAACACGGAGATGCCTGCCATAGCCGACATCGACAAGGCCATTGTAACCACGCCAGCCGTCCGGAAGAGATGATGCTCTCGGGCTCGACCTTGCCACGAATAATAGCCTGCAGTGTGCCTTTGGAGCAGTCGGCACTATTTCGGTGTAGACCTTTTCGTTACGCTTGAAGACACCGAAGACAATCGTTTACCGTAGGCTCCGCGACCGCGTTTCCCCTTGACGCGACGAGGGCCGAAGAAAAATTCATCAACCTCGATCTCCCCAACTAATGGGGATTGCTGCACGTAGAACGTCGCCAAGCGTTCACGAATAGCGCGAAGAAATCGATTGACAGTGTTGCGATTGAGACCGGTCAATTCGGCAAACTGGGTGGCTTCCAGATTGAGTGCAAAAAGCCTTACAAGTTGCCGAAATTTAGGCTCTGAAATTTTTGAACGTTTTGCGTACCTACATATAGGCCGCTGAAGCTCATCAGTCCTGTGCCGATGGCGTAATGTTGACATAAGCGCATGAGAAAAACCATGAGCACAGCAGTGCCTAGGCCTCCCGGCGAACTGATCAAAGGCATGCCGCAGACAACGGCGAGGAGGTTGTTCATGCCGATTGCCGATGTTGAGCAGAATTATTAATCAGTGCACAAGTTAGAGAACATTTCAACACCCTTGATGATTGAGTAGGGCGAATCCTTCGCAGAAGTAAGTGGTGAAAGTCCATACTTGGGGAATGGCTGGTTTGGGGGCTTTTTTTGTTGCGGTCATGGTGAAGACACAGACTCAATGAAAATATTTTCTGTTTTATAGATCGATTTCTGTATATAATTTTTTATGCGGCGATGCACTAGGGAATAGCAGCGCATTTTTTATACGGCGAATTGGGACCGCTTGGCGATCCTGGAAGGGGATGAGAGAAAAGTCGGCTAAGTCTTTCGCTTTTAATAGGGGTATCATTTTTTTTAAGGAGTGAATCATGGCCAGAAATATTATTATTATGGACAGCTCAGCCAGCATGCGGCGTATAATCCGGACCATGATTCAGGCCACGGTTAATGACGCGGTTGTCTCCGAGGCTCAGGATGCAGAGGAGGCACAGGGACTCATAGAAGACGCCCACTACCATTTGGTAATTTTTTCCAGGGGGTCGTCAGATAAAAAATGGCTCGAATTTGCTCAGAAAAGGCTTGCCTTGCCGGAGGGGCAAAAAACAAACTTTATTCTGTTCACTTCAAGTAAAAAGCAGGATTATCTTGAAGAACTCAAGCGCTATGGGATAGAGGAATACCTCGCCATCCCCTGTTCTCCCAACGATCTGGGAGAGCTCATCGCCAGGCTCTGTACTCCATTTTCCATGCGCAAATCTAGACGTTACAGCGTTCCCGATAGCATCGCCAGTCTGGAACAGGGGAACAATAATTTTCCCGTCGAGGTCATCAATTTCAGTGAAGGTGGGGTGCTGTGCGAACTCGATTCTCCTGCGCAGTTAAACTGGTGTATGCCAGCTATGATCAGTATGGAATTTAACTTTGATGGCGCCACGCTGAAAGTTGATGGGCTGTATTCTGTGGCCCGACGTCTGATGGTGGTTGAATCGAATTCTGATTACTCGCCAAGGCGTGTCCGTTTGGCCTGTAGATTTATCAGCGTCCCGGAAGAAAGCAAAAATAAATTGGTTCATATTTTTAGTCTGATTGAGAAACAGGAAGGTCTGTTGGGGCAGGAAGCTTAGCGCTGCTTCCCGCAGAGAGCAAGAGCCTCGACGATGATCGCCGGGACATCGATATTTCCCTTATGGCGAAGCTGGGTCTGGGTGCCGTGCTCCATGAATTTATCGGGCACCCCCAGCACCTTGGTGTGAATGCCCCAGAGGTTTTTCTGGGCAAAAAGCTCGAGAACGGCGCTGCCGAAGCCGCCTTTTTTGACGTTGTCCTCAATAGTTATCACCTTGCCGATCCGACCGGCCCACGCACAGATCAGCGCATCATCCAGGGGCCTGACAAAGCGCGGGTTGATCACCGCCGCTTCAATCCCAAGTTTTTCCAGACCGGTTGCCGCCTCCAGGGCAGCCGCAACCCTGTTGCCGACGGGGAGCAAGAGGATATCCTTTCCTTCCCGCAGCAGTTCGCCTGTTCCCAGAGGGATGCGTTGCAGTACCTCATCTAGAGCAACGCCTTCCCCGTTTCCCCGCGGATAGCGGACCGCCGCAGGGCCGGGGTGGAGAATGGCCGTGTGGAGCATGTGGCGCAGTTCGTTCTCATCCTTGGGGGCCATGATCACCAGGTTGGGGATGAAGCGAAGGAAGGAAAGGTCGAACACCCCATGGTGGGTAGGCCCATCGTCGCCGACCAAGCCGCCCCGGTCAATGGCCAGGGTCACGGGCAGATTGGGCAGGCAGACGTCGTGGATGATCTGGTCAAGGGCGCGCTGGAAGAAGGTGGAATAGATGGCCACCACCGGCAGCAATCCTTCCGTGGCCATGCCTGCCGCATAGGTAACGGCATGCTGTTCGGCAATCCCCACATCAAAAAAACGTTCGGGAAACCGCTTGGAAAATTCGCTCAAGCCGGTGCCCGCAGGCATGGCCGCACTGATGGCGACCACCCGGGGGTCCTGTTCCGCGATCTGAACCAAGGTTTCGCCAAAGACCTTGGTGTAGCTGGGCGGGGCAGGCGGGGAGGGGAGGGGGTGTCCTGTTTCGATGCAAAATGGGCCAACCCCGTGAAAATCGCCCGGGTTTTTTTCCGCCGGTTCGTAGCCCTTGCCCTTGGTGGTCAGCACATGGATGAGGGTGGGGCCGGTGCTGAAATCGCGGACATTGCTCAGGGCTTCGATAAGATTTTCCAGCTTGTGGCCGGGGATGGGGCCGATGTATTCAAACTTGAGGGCCTCGAAGAGCATGCCGGGGGTAAAGAAGCCCTTGAAGCTCTCCTCACTTTTTTTGAGAACGGAGAGGATATTCTCCCCCACGTTGGAAAAGGACTTGAGGAAATGCTCCATCTCCTTCTTGACCCGCACCGCTGTCTTGCTGGTCAGTTTTCTGCTTAAGAAACTGGAAAGCGCTCCTACATTGGGGGAAATGGACATCTCGTTGTCATTGAGGATGACAATGAGATTCTTGTGGAGATGGCCAGCCTGATTGAGGGCCTCAAAGGCCATGCCGCCGGTCATGGAGCCATCGCCGATCACGGCGATGCTTTTGTGGAGGTCGCCTTTCAGATCCTTGGCTGTGGCAATGCCCAAGCTGGCCGAGATCGAGGTGCTGCTGTGGCCGGTATCAAAGGCGTCATAGGGGCTTTCCGCCCTTTTGGGAAAACCGCTGAGTCCTTGGTACTGGCGCAGGGTGTGGAACTGGTCTCTCCGACCGGTGATCAGCTTGTGGGTGTAGCTCTGATGGCCCACGTCCCAGACCACCTTGTCTTCCGGGGTATCGAAAACATAATGAATGGCCAGGGTGAGTTCAACCACCCCCAGGCAAGGGGCCAAATGTCCGCCGGTATGGGAAACGGTCTGGATGATCGTCTCTCTGATCTCCGCAGCCAGCATTTCGAGTTGTTCCACGGAGAGCTTTTTGAGATCGGCCGGGGAATTGATGGTGTCCAGCAAGGGGGTATGGCTCATGTGGCCTTTTCCTCCGGGGTACCCTGGCGGGTTCCGGTTAGTTGTTTCGTTCGTAGATATACCGGGCAAGGGCGCGGAGCGGCTCGGCTTTGGCGTCAAAGATTTCCAGAGCGGAAATGGCCTCATCAACGGCCTCCTTGGCCATGATCTTTGTTTTGGCAACCCCGAAGAAGGCCGGGTAGGTAGCTTTGTTTCTTTCTGCATCGGCTCCGGCGGTCTTGCCGAGATCTTCCGTGGTTCCTTCCACATCCAGCAGGTCGTCAACTATCTGGAAGGCCAAGCCGATCTGCACCCCGTATCGGCTCAGGGCGGCAAACTGTTGGTCGTTGGCCTGGCCGAAAATCGCTCCGGCCTGCACGGACGCGGTAATAAGCGCCCCTGTTTTGTAGCCATGGATCAGCCGCAGGTGCTCAAAGGAGATTGCCTGGCCTTCGGCGGCAAGGTCCAAGGACTGGCCGCCCACCATGCCCACGGGGCCGATGGCCTTGGCGATGATGTTGATCATTTTAAGCTGCGCGGCCGGGGAGATGCCCTGCTGGGCATCCGGATGGCTCAGCAGCTCAAAGGCGAAGCTGAGCAGGCCGTCTCCGGCCAGGATGGCCTCTGCTTCACCGAAAACCACGTGGCAGGTCGGTTTACCGCGGCGGAGGGCATCATCGTCCATGGCCGGCAGATCGTCATGGATCAGGGAATAGGTGTGGATGCATTCCAGGGCGCAGGCAACGGGTAAAAGATGTTCGGTTGGGGCATGCAAGGCCTCTGCCGCAGCCAGGGCCAGGATGGGCCGGATTCTTTTGCCCCCGGCGAAAAGGCTGTAGCGCATGGCCTTGATATGGTTGGCAAGAGGCCCCTCTTCTATAAGCATATAGCGCGTCAGAGCCTGTTCGACAACCGCGCATTGTTGGTTCAGGTATTTTTTAAATTCCATGGTTGGGAAATTCCCGATGGTCGCAAGCGAGACAGAAGTTAGGCGTCGTCTTCATCAGAAGCCGCGCCAGAGGAGATAAAGGGAACGCTTACGAGTTTGCCGTCTTTTTTTAAGAGGAGATCAACTTTCTGCTGCGCTTCCTCCAGCTTGTGGTTGCACAACTCGGCCAGTTTGATTCCCTCGTCAAATTTTTTCAAGGATTTTTCCAGGCTCAGGTCGCCGTTTTCCAGCTCCTGGGTAATCTGTTCAAGCGACTCCAGGGCTTCTTCAAAAGATTTTTTGGACATGATCCCTCCCGAGGTTTCTCAAAAAAAGATTGGTCCTCGTCTAACGGCAAGTATGAATAGAATTGTTTAAAATAAATGAAGTTGCGCTCCTGGGCAATGTCTTTCCAAAAAAACATGATTATGATAGGTTGGCTGGGCATCGTCTTATCATGCCCGCGTGGCGCAAAACGCTTTTTTTACAGAAAGACCTTTATGCCATACTCCCTACAGGATCTTCTCCCCCAATTCAGCCGCTGGCTTTCCGTGGAAAAGGGCTATTCTCCCAAGACCGTCGAAAGCTATGGTCGCGATCTTGCCGAATTTGCCTCGTTTGTCGAGCCTGGGCAGGATGTCCGCCGGATCGAGCCCTGTGCTGTCCGTTCCTATGTCTATGCCTTAAACGGCAAAAACAAGGGCAGTTCCGTGGCCAGGAAGCTCTCGGCGCTGCGCACCTTTTTCCGTCATCTTCTCCGCGAAGGGGTTATCATCCACGACCCGGTCGCGCCCATCGCCACGCCGAAACAGGAAAAACACATGCCTGTTTTTCTTACGGTGGACGAGGTTTTCACCTTGCTGGAGATGCCGGGCACCGGGGATGCCTTTGCCTTCCGTGATCGGGCGATTCTTGAGATCCTCTATTCCACGGGGCTGCGGGTTGCCGAGCTTGCGGCCCTCGATCTGGAACGACTTGACTCGGAAGAGGGGATGCTTAGGGTTACCGGTAAAGGCAACCGGGAACGCCTGGTGCCGGTGGGCTCTCCGGCTCTGGAGGCCCTGAGCCAATACCTGCCCCAGCGGACCCTGTTGATCCGCGAACGGATCGCCCGGGGGGAGGTGCCGGAAAACAAGGCGGTTTTTCTCAACCACCGGGGTCTGCGGCTCACCACCCGAAGCATCGAACGGCTGGTGAAGCTCTATGCCCTGCGGGCCGGAATCGCTGCCCGGGTAACGCCCCATGCCCTGCGCCACTCCTTTGCCACCCATCTTTTGGAAATGGGAGCGGATCTGCGCACGGTGCAGGAGTTACTGGGGCATGTCAGCCTGTCAACCACCCAGCGCTATACCCACCTGAACATGGATCATCTGAACGAGGTGTATGACCGGGCGCATCCAAAGGCGAGAATGTAGAAGACAATGGCTGATGGGTATATCCAGCAGCTGATTCATCCAGTTTTTTTAACGAGGCCATTATGATTGAACACGACTTGAAATACTGCCCGAAGTGCCGCGACGAGTACCGGTCTGAGATTGAGAAGTGCGCAACCTGCGCAGTCGAGCTTGTCTGGGGGGCCGAGTTGTCGGTAATGGAAAAAAACAAAGGTGGCTCGCGCCAGAAGCGAAAAGGACCGTTGACCCCTGAAGACCAACTGGTCGTCATCTTCCAGGCCCCCATGGCCGATCTCAAACACCTTAAGACTCTGCTGGAGGCCGAACAGATCGGCGCCATGATCAGCAAGGAGGGCGGGGGGTGCGCCAGTGGCGGCTGTGCGCCCAAGTTTCAGCTCCAAGTACGGCAGGAAGAGGTCCAGGATGCCTTGCAGGTGCTTGCCCAAGAGCATCGCCGGGCAACGGCACTGGGCGAACATGACGCTACCCATGCCGGCGCGATTTTCAACCCCGAGGCCGAGGAGGCCATCTGCCCGGCCTGCGGCTTTGCCTTTGCGACCACCACCACGACCTGCCCGGACTGCGGGCTGTGTTTTGGCTGAGAAAGCATATTACAAGGGCAGGTCTTTGCCGCCCTCGTTTTTTTGCCCGGAAAAGACCACGAAGCGGTGGTTTTGATGCCAGCAGTGCACCGAAATGAAGCCTGCCTGTTGCAACCAGCTCAATTGGGAGTCCAGGGGGGCCATTCTGTCCGCCTTCATCCGTTTCAGGGCGGCATTGAGGTCGGCGTCGGAGACCCCGAGGGCTCGCGCCTGCCTGAGCCAAGTTTCTTGGTACACCTGTTCGATGTGCGGGGTTGGTCCCAATATCTGCTCGGCGTTGATGAATATGCCGCCATCTGGTAACGCATCATAGATGTTCTTGAACAGCTTGATTTTGCGTGCGTCTGTGAGGTGGTGGATGGACAGGGCGGAGATAATCACCTCGAATTGTCCCTCAAAGCCGTCGGCATAATCCCCAGCGACAAATTCCAGGCGCTCCGCCATCCCGGCAAATCGTTCCCGAGCCTTGCCCAGCATCTCCTGGGAGATGTCCATCAGGGTGATACGGGCCTTGGCAAACTTTTTGGCGACCAAGAGCGAGAGTAATCCCGTGCCTGCGCCGAGGTCCAGCACCCGAAAATGGGCCTCGGGTTGGTGTGGGATCAGTGCCAACGCCGTGCCGTAAAAGTCATCGAAACAGGGGATCAGTTGTCGGCGGGCGCGATTGTAGGTCTGGGCTGCCTCGTCGAAAGCGGTTTTGACCGCAGCCATGCTCATTTTTTGGCCTGGGCGAGAACGCTGTTGATGAGTTCTCCTGCCGCCTCTTCCACCTCTCCCAACGCCCCGGTAATCGGCAGACCCGCCCGCTCCGTTTTCCGGATTGCGGCGGAGTCGGGGAAGCAGGCCAGGGGAGGCTCGCCGAGGGCCTCGGTCAGAAAGGCCCGGTCATCGTCATCCGCCACCAGATTGCCGACAAAGGAGATGCGGGGGATGCCCGATTCCTCCGCGAGCTTCTTGATCTTGAGCGCGGTGCGCACCCCGGATTTTGATGGGATCACCACGATCAGCAGGTGGTCCACCCCGGCGATGGTGCCCCGGCCGAGATGTTCCACCCCGGCCTCCATGTCGAGCAGCACCACCTGGGGCGGGGAGAGGAGCAGTTTGGTGAGCATCCTTTTCAGCACGTTGCTTTCCGGGCAGGCGCAGCCGCCCTTGGCCGTCTGGATGGCGCCCAGGACCATGAGTTTGATCCCGTCCTTTTCCACGATGAAGCGGGCGAGCAGATCGTCCACCTGGGGGTTGATGTTGTAGAAGGGCGAGCCGTCCACCTTGCCGGAACGCTCGACCAGTAGATCCTTCATCTCGGCGATGGGGGTGATTTTTTCGTCCTCGGCCAGGCCAAGGCTCTGGGCCATGTGCGGGCTGGGGTCCGCATCGATGACCAGCACCTCCCTGCCCTGCTTCTGGAGATATTTGGCCAGCATGGCCATGATCGTGGTTTTGCCCACGCCGCCCTTGCCGCTGATTGCAATCTTCATCTTAAAAGCCTCTGTAATTCAGTTCATGTTGCACGCCTGTCTCCTTTTTGATGCACGAAGGCTCCAGGTTCGATTATATTCCATTGACTCCCAAGGCTAAGCCTAATCAGCCGGGGGCAAAGTGCAAAGAAAAAAATACCGTCCCTTGCCGGTTATTCCATCCCTAGCCTGAAACTGGAGAACCATGGTTACCCTTGGAATTGAGCATCTCTTAGCTTCCCCCCCTGCCTCTCTTGCCGGCAAACGGCTGGCCCTGCTCTGCAATCAGGCCTCCACCGACCGGAACCTCCGTCACAGCCGGGATTTGATCATGGCTGCTTTTCCGGGCCAGCTCACCTGCCTGTTCACCCCCCAGCACGGTTTTTTCGCGGAAAAGCAGGACAACATGATTGAGTCGGAGCATATGACCGATCCGGTCAGCGGTCTGCCGGTGTTCAGCCTCTACGGCGAGGTGCGTCGGCCCACCGCAGCCATGTACGACCATTTTGATGTGCTGCTCGTGGACATCGTCGATGTGGGGACCAGGGTCTATACCTTCCTCTACACCCTGGCCTACTGTCTTGAGGTGGCCAGAGAGTGCGGCAAAAAGGTGGTGGTGCTGGACCGGCCCAACCCCGTGGGCGGGGAGGCCATCGAGGGCAATGTGTTGCAGGATGATTGCCGTTCCTTTGTCGGATTGTATCCGCTGCCCATGCGCCACGGCCTTACCTTTGGCGAGCTGGCCCTCCTGCTTAACGAGGAGTACGGAATCGGCGCGGACCTTGAGGTGGTGGCCATGCCCGGCTGGCAACGGCGGATGCTTTTCACCGATACCGGCCTGCCTTGGGTGTTCCCTTCGCCCAACATGCCCAACCCGACCACGGCCCTGGTCTATCCGGGGCAGGTGATCTTTGAAGGCACCAACATCTCCGAAGGCAGAGGCACCTCCTTGCCCTTTGAGCTGTTCGGCGCTCCGTTTCTTGACTGGCAGACAGTTCTGGACAGCATGCAGGGGTTACCTCTGCCCGGTTGTTTTCTCCGCCCCCTGGCCTTTGAGCCCACGGCCAACAAATGGGCTGGACAGCCCTGCCGGGGCTTCCAGCTCCATGTCACGGACCCACGGACCTTTTTGCCCTATCGCACCTCGCTGGCCCTGCTGCAAGCTTTCATGCGGTGCTATCCGGAGCAGTTTGCCCTGAAAGCGCCGCCCTATGAGTACGAGTTCGAGCGGCCCCCCCTTGATCTGATCCTGGGCGACAGCAATCTTAAGAATCAACTGGCGGCTGGCGCGGATATCCGTGCGCTTGAGTTGGCTTGGCAGCCGGGGCTTGACGGTTTCAGTGAGATGCGGAAAAAATATTTTCTCTACCAATAGGGATGGATTTACAAAAAAAATAGGGACTAGCGGCATCCCGTCATTCCGGCGAAGGCCGGAATCCAGGCGTTTCAGGCAACGGCAACAAGGCTGGACCCCGGCCTTCGCCGGGGTGACGATTTTTTTCTACTAAGTCCTTTAATACGGCGTGGCCTTCAGCGTGACACATGACCTCCGTGGATGTGAGTAATACCAGCCGGTTCATCGCCAAGCTGGCTCCATATTTTGTGGACACCCCGGCGGAGTGCCCGTACGGCCTTGGCTGTCTGGCGGTCTACCACCAGGCGGGTTTCAGTTTTCTGCCCCCGGCCATGCTGGAGGAGTTTCTCGCCGCCGGATACCGGCGCAACGGCAACACCATCTACGCCATGCGCTGTCCGGACTGTAAGGCCTGTGTGCCCATCCGACTTGCGACGCTAACCTTTCGTCCCTCCCGGAACATGCGGCGCGTTCGGGAGCGGAACCAGGATTTGGATATTGGCGTGGGGCCGCTTGAGGTGACGCCGGAAAAGCTGCAGCTGCTGGATCGCTTTTTGAGCAGCCGCTATCCTGGTCGAGCCAGCACGGCGCTGGATTATTACAGCGGTTTTTTTGTCAACTCCCTGGCCCCGAGCATGGAAATATCCTTCCGGCTCTCCGGGCAACTGGTGGGGGTGTCCATTGTCGATCTGGCGGAGCGCAGCCTGAGCGCGGTGTATTTCTATTTTGACCCGGCGTTTGAGAAAAGAAGCCTGGGAACCTTCAACATTCTGTATCTGGCCGAGCTTGCCAGGCGCGAAAACTGCGATTATCTCTACCTTGGCTACTGGATAGAGCCGGTGGCGGCCATGGCCTACAAGGCCCGTTTTCGGCCCCATTATTTGTTGGTAGATGGTGAGTGGGCGCAGGTGGATTGAGGTACAATAAGAAGGAGCAGGTAAATGTTTGGTTTTTTTCGATCAGTAAAAAGCAAGGGCAGCCAAGGCGCTGGCTCGGAAGTGCTCGATCCCCAGACCCAGCACCAGCAGGAGCGGGAACAGTTTCAGGAGGTGCTGCAATCCTTCAATGCTTCCCGCATCGAAGAGCGTCTGAAAGTGCTGGATATTTTTCTTTCCGTGGAAGAGCATCTCACCCTAACCGGGCTGGAGGGGATCATCAGGGAAAAAAGGCCGGAGCTGTTGGATCGGGAGTTTCTCAAGGAAACCATGGAGATGTTCTGCCAGTTCGGCTTTGCCCAGAAACAGTTGTTTGAAACCCAGGAACCGGTCTACGAACACCACCACCTCGGCATGCACCACGACCATTTCATCTGCACCCGCTGCGGCAAGATTCAGGAGTTTGCCAATAACGACCTTGAAAGGCTTCAGCACGCAATAGCCGAGCAGTTCCAGTTCCACCCCCTCCAACACAAGATGGAGATCTACGGACTCTGCGCCTCCTGCATGGCGCAGCGGGAACCGGCCTTGTCCCTGCAATATGCCGCCAATGGCGAACGGGTGCGGATTGTCACCATCCTGGGCGGCCGGGAGGCGCAGGCCAGGCTGAGCGATATGGGGCTTGCGGTGGGGACATGTCTGGAGATCGTCAGCAATCATTCCTCCGGGCCGCTCATCGTGGCAAGCAAGGGGACGCGTCTGGCCATCAATGCCGGTCTGGCCAAAAAGGTCATGGTGGCCCACGCCTGCCGCCATGCCGACGAATCGTGACTTTGTTGCACTGACTTTTCAAGATTCCCCTGAAATGTCTGTCCCTGGCGGTTTGAAAAGGTGGCTACACATTGTGCCATTTTGTAGTCACACTATACGGTTTGCGCAGAAGAATTATGCGTATTGTCCGTATTTTTTCCGTATTGTGCATCGGTCAGACTCTGAGTTATACTCAGAAAAATCGCCAGACAATTTTCGGAGATCATTGTGACCCACACCCATGAAAAAAAGACAGGTTGTGAATTTTTAAATACCTGTGATTTTTTTGTAACGATCATGGCGAGCGTTCCGCAATTTTCTGCGAAAATACAGGAAAAATACTGCCTTGCCGATTTCCGCGATTGCGCTCGATATGCCTATGCCAAACAGCATGGCAAGGGAAGCATTCCCGAAGATCTCTTCCCCAGCGCCTCTTATTTCTAGCCTTTCACCGTAGATTCTTTTTTCTTCCCGGCCATACCCATTGTCTTTTATCCGCAGGATATGCTAGCATTATCACATGCGGCGCGGGAGTGTTTGGGCTATAACCCAGAGGCAAAAGAGGCTCGGAGATGTTTAAAGAAGAGCGGTCGGTCCGGCAGTTTGACTGGTCACATCTGGGAGATATCGAATGGGGACGCCCTAATCTTGGTCCTCAAACCACGGTAGCTGTTTATCGGTTGATGCAGTTCACCCTTCGTGATGCAATTATCTCCCATACCAATGTGGCAACGGCCAATCGGATATTTTATCTCGCCGGTCAGAGCGCGGGAAAGGCGTTTTTTGAAAATCTGCTCACGGGCACCCCTGATTTTGACGGGTTCATTGCCGAACTTCAGGAAAAACTAAGAACCCTCTCCATCGGCATTCTGCGGGTTGAGTCCTCTGACCTACTCCAGCACCGTTTCGTGCTCACCGTGGCGGAAGACCTTGACTGCTCTGGCCTGCCCATTACCGATGAATCGGTATGCACCTTTGATGAAGGCTTTATCGCCGCTTTGTTTTCAGCCCATTTTTGCAAGCTATTCACGGCAAGGGAGACGGACTGCTGGTGTACCGGCGACCGGGTCTGTCGCTTCGAGGTCGTGCTTGCGGAGGGTTAATTTTAAACAATCAACATGGCAGTCACATGGAGCATAAAGATATCGAAAGGCTGGACAGGATCAGCGCCCATCTCCATGCGCTACTGCATAATGAACATCCTGGGGTTCTTGATCTAATAGGACAGCAGGAGGACGAAATCCGCCAGGTGGGCGCATTTATCAATACCCTTACCGAGGCGTTGTCCAGCTTGACCAATGCCGCCCACCACCTCTCCATTGGTGACATGGACGTTCCGATCATCGCCAAACTTCCGGCCGGCCACCATCTCAAGAATCTACAGGCGACCCTTCGTCATCTGACCTGGCAGACCGGGCAGATCGCTAAGGGCGATTTTTCGCAGCGGGTGGAGTTTTTAGGGGAGTTTTCCCACTCGTTCAACTGGATGGTGGAGCAGCTTGAGGCTTATCGGCAAAGGATTCTTGGTCAGAACCGCGAGCTTGAACGTCTGGCCTCCACCGATCCGCTGACCGGTGTCTATAACCGCCGCGCCTTCATGGATTTCGCCACCAAGGAGTTTCTGCGCTCTCAACGGTATTCCCACGTGTTTTCCGCCATCCAGATGGATATCGATCATTTCAAGAAAGTAAACGATACCCATGGTCACGCGGTTGGCGACGAAGTGCTCAAAGCCTTTACCGTCAATTGTCTGGAGGTTCTTCGGGAAAGTGACGTTTTGGGGCGGATCGGCGGCGAGGAATTTTCTATTATCCTGCCGGAAACTGAAAGGGAAGGGGCGTTGATTGTTGCGGAAAGGTTTTGCCAGACCATCGCCGACCTGAAGCTGTATGTGGACAATCAGATTGTTCACTTCACGGTCAGTATCGGTGTCACCAGCCTCCGGCAAGACGATACCGGTATTGAGGCTGTCCTGAGAAGGGCGGACGAAGCCCTGTATCTTGCCAAAAACGGCGGCCGCAACAAGGTGGTTTCCGCCGGATAGCCGTTATGCCGTCCGGATTTTCCGCCAGATCGGCAGGGCGGGACTGAGTCGCTCAAAACGGCTGTCCTGGTTGATGCCCTCGCTGTTTTTGTGGTTGGCGATCAGGATGGCCCCTGTCTTCATGGTGTCTTCAATGAGTCTTTCAAAGCGCAGCTGCTGTTCCCGCCCGGAAAATGGTCGGTAGTAGTAGATCACCTCGTACTTGTCGTAACTCTCGTAAGTCCAGATGTCGGCCTGGGTAATCCGTTCTTCGCCAATGAGCTTGGCCGCAACCCGGTAAGGATATTCATCCTTTTCAAAGCCATATACCTCAAAGCCGAACTGTTCGGCAATGAGCAGCACGTTGCCGATCCCGCAGCCCACATCGAGGAGACGGGGCGGGGAGGTGGTCTGATTTTCCTGGTCAAGTCCGAGAAAAGTTCTGACAAAACCCATCTGGGCAAAGACCTGTCTGGTGTCCATGGCCACAAAGGGATATTCGCAATCGGTGTCGTTGCGGGTTTCCCTGACGGCATCCTGGCTGTAAAACCCGACAAACCGGTTGATGATGTTGAAAAAAATATCGTTCTCTTCGTTTTCCATGTGTTTTTAAAAAAGAGTTGATGGTGAAGGGGTGGGATCGAAAACCGTGTATACCACAGATTGCCGATGAATTCTCCCAGAACTTGTCCGCGGTGGTTATGCCCTGTCTGGCGCCGGCCCGCGCAGTTCTTCCATGCGTTCCAGGGCGCTGATCGCGGTTTGTGCTAAAAAAATGGCGCCCGTGGGCAGCACCTGTTCGTCAAAATCGAAGCGGGGGCTGTGGGCCGGAGCATCTTGCAGCTCAGTGTGCCTCGCACCAAAGCGCACCAGGCAGCCGGGAATCTTTTGCAGAAAAAAGGAAAAATCCTCCCCGCCCAGGCTGGGCAGAGGCTGGGATTTTATTTTTTCGCTCCCCACGATGGCGGCGGCCACCTCCGTGGCGATGCGGGCGGCAGCAGAATCGTTGATCACCGGCGGATACCCTTCGGTCAAGGTGAAAGAGGTCTCCACCCGGTGCAGCTGTTCCATGGCCTGGGTCATCCGTTGTAGGCTGGCGAGGCAGACGGCTCGAGTTTCCTGGCTGGTGCTGCGGACAGTACCCTCAAGCACCACCTGTGAGGCGATAACATTGGCTGCATCGCCGCCATGGATGGCGCCTACGGTGATCACGGCGGGAAAGCAGGGATGAACTTCGCGGGCGACGATGCCCTGGATACTGGTGATGAGCTGGCCTGCCGCCAGGATGCTGTCCGCAGTTTCGTGGGGCTTGGCGGCATGACCGCCCTGGCTGCGGATCTCGATGGAGAATTCATCGGTAAAGGCGGAGATCAGCCCAGACTGCACGACAATCTCGTTAAGCCCGTAATTGCGGTCGATGTGCCCGGCAAAGACGGCCTCGACCCCGTCCAGGGCGCCTTCGGCGATCATGCCCTGTGCGCCGCCGTCGCCTTCCTCGGCGGGCTGGAAGATGAGAACCACCCGGCCGGGAAGTTCTGCCTCCTGTGCTTTGAGGAGCGCGGCTGCGCCGAGAAGCATGGCCACATGGCCATCGTGGCCGCAGGCATGCATTACCCCGGGTATTTCCGAGGCAAAGGGCAGGCCGGTCTGCTCAGTGATGGGCAGGGCATCCATGTCTGCCCGCAGGGCGACACAGGGCGCGCCTGTTTTCCTGCTCCCCAGGCTGGCGACGATGCCTGTTCGACCCACTTGTTCCCGACAAGGGATGCGTAATTCTCCTAGTTGGTCGGCAATAAAGCGCGCGGTGGCAAACTCGGCAAAGGCAAGCTCAGGATGCCGGTGGAGATGGCGGCGGATGTCCCGCATCCAGTCGATCTGAGGAATATTGGGCATTGGCAAGATTTTCATGGGGATCTTTCTCTCGGAACTTAAAAAGATGAGCCTGCCGCTCGATTGTTTAATTTTTACTTGCGACTTTGCGTCATTGCGTTATTTTCTCGTCGTTACGGGATCATCATAATTCGAACTTGACCGCTGTACATCATTAAATTTCATCTTTTTGATGCCGATGAACACAGAATCACGCCCTGCGCAGACAAACGGGCAGGCTGCCGAAAATGGCTGGTCATGCCCCAGCAATGCCGACGAATTCTTCCATCGAGCCCTTGACCTGCACCAGCAGGGAGAGGTCGACCCGGCGGTGGCCCTGTATCAGCAGGCCATCGACCTGTGTCCCGAGCATGTGGATGCCTGTTTCTATCTGGCTCTTCTTCATCGCGCCATGGGGGCATCGGAAGAGGCCGCCTTCTGGTTTGACCGCGCCCATACATTGTTGCCCGGAGAGGCGGCAATCGCCTATGAACTTGGCATAACCCGTTATTCCCTGGGACAGCAACAGATGGCCATCGAGCATTTCCACAAGGTTCTCGCTCTGGACGACACGCACTGGCAGGCGGCCTACAATCTTGGCACCGCCCATCTGGCTCAAGGCAACATGAGCGAAGCCATCAAGGCCTATCATCTAGCCGCGCAATTAAATCCCCAGGATGCCGATATCCATTTCAATCTCGGACTGGCCTGCAAGAGGGCGGGACGGTTGGATGAGGCCAAACAATCTTATCTCTGCGCCATGGATATTGCCCCGGATGACGCGGAGGTGCATTACAATCTGGCCCTGATCTATAAGGCGTTGGGCTGCAAGGACGAAGCCATCACCGCCCTTGAGATCGCCGTTGCCCTGCGCCCTGCTTATGGAGCGGCCTACGGCAACCTGGGGGTTCTCTATCTTGACCAGGACAGGGTGGATGAGGCCATTGCCTGTTACCGTAGGCTCATCGAGTTGGATCATAACACAGCCTCGGCCCGGCATATCCTTGCGGCCCTTACCGGAGAAACAACCCCGGTTGCTCCCTCTGTCTATATCGCCGAGCTGTTTGACCGTTTTTCCGGCCATTTCGAAGAGCGTCTGCTGGTTGATCTGGAATACCGAACCCCGTGGGAGCTCAAAAGCCTGCTTCTTGCCGACCCTGCGGGGCATTCGCATTTTGCCCGTCTCCTGGACTTGGGCTGCGGCACCGGCCTGGTGGGGCAGATTTTTCAGGAAATCAGCGCCTGCCGGGTCGGGGTGGATCTTTCCCCCAAAATGGTGGAGGCGGCTGCGGTCAAGAAGGTGTACGATGAATTGGTGGTTGGAGAAATCGTCACCTTTCTTGAGCAGAACCAGGAGCCGTTCGACCTGATTGTCGCGGCGGATGTTTTGATCTATGTGGGCGAGCTGGATCGGATTTTTGCTACCCTGGCCAAGAGGCTTGCCGAAAACGGGAGAATCCTTTTTTCCACCGAGCAGATGGCAGGGCAGGGCTACCGGTTGCGTCCTTCCGGGCGCTATGCCCATGCTTTTTCCTACATTGCGGCGGTGACTGCCCGCCATGGCTTTCGGATACTCAGCACCCAGTCTGCCAACATCCGCAAAGAAAAGGGCCAGTGGATCGCCGGGGATCTCTATCTGTTGGGCGCCGCATGAGGC
>JBAZCG010000045.1:0-5492 GCA_041671085.1 Desulfurivibrionaceae bacterium
GGCCTGTCCGGTATCACATTGCCAAGGTTCAGGATGCGGACCGGGAAATCGTCCGGGCAAACGCCTCCCTTGTTCAGAAAAATACGGAACTTGAAAAGGAAATTACCGCCCGGCTTGAGGCGGAAGGGAGGGCCAGGGCAAGGCTCCAGCATCTGACCACTCTGCACGGCATCGACATGGTGATTACCGCAAGCCTTGATCTGCGGCTGACCATGAAACTTTTTTTGGAACAGACCGTGTCTCAGTTGGGCATGGATGCCGGGGCCATTCTTTTGCTCAACACCCACACCCAGACCCTGGATCATGGGGCGGACTGGGGTTTTGAGGGGATGGGCATACGGAAATCCAGGGTGCGGCTTGGCGAGGGTGGCGCCGGGATTGCCGCCTATGAGCGCCGGGTCGTCCATATTGCAGATATTAATGAGCGTCCCAACCCGTTTGTCCGACATGAGTTGCTTCAGAAGGAAAAGTTTATAACCTACTATGCTGTCCCCCTGATTGCCAAGGGGCAGGTGAAGGGCGTTTTTGAAATTTTTTCCAGGCAGCGGTTTGAGGCTGAGCCGGAATGGTCCGACTTTTTTGAGGCCCTGGCGATTCAGGCGGCAATAGCCATTGATAATGCGACACTTTTTCGCAAACTCCAGGAGTCGAATATCGAATTGACCCTGGCCTATGATACCACCATTGAGGGATGGGCAAAGGCTCTGGAGTTGCGCGACTCGGAAACAGAGGGCCATACCCAGCGGGTGGCTGAGCTTACCCTGAAAGTGGCCTGTGCTCTTGGCATTAGGGAGGATGAACTCGATCATGTCCGCCGCGGCGCCCTGCTCCATGATATCGGTAAAATGGCGGTGCCCGACACCGTTTTGATGAAGGCAGGCCCGCTTACTGCAGAGGAGCAGCAAATTATGCGGCAGCATCCTGGTTTTGCCTTTGATCTGTTGTCTCCCATTCATTATTTGCGTCCGGCCCTGGATATTCCCTATTGCCATCATGAAAGGTGGGACGGCAACGGTTATCCGCGCGGTTTAAAAGGCGAACAGATTCCTCTGGCGGCTAGAATCTTTTCCATTGCCGACACCTGGGATGCCCTGATTTCGGCCCGTCGCTACCGGGAGGCATGGCCTCCGGCAAAGGTTGCTGAACACATCCGTTCTCTGGCCGGCACCCATTTTGATCCGAATTTGGTGGATATCTTTCTGTCAACGGTATGAGTATTGCCGGTTTTTTTGTTCTCCCTTGCTCCTCCTTCAGCCTTTTCCGTTTTCACAAGAGCGTTTTTTGACAAGCGTCAAGTGCTCGTGAGGTAATCTTTTCAATGGGTGTTGAGTGTGAAGGTCATATTTCGCAGGGGAAAGCTTGTGAAGCTCTTTGTGGCTGTCATGGTGGGTGTCTGGCTGGGCCTCATGGCGTATGGGAAGTGTAAACCTCTGCCTCGGGGGCTATCGGTGGAGGGGCCGCCGCGCTTCGCATCGGAGGTCGAGTTTCTGGCCGACTGCACCTATCAGCGGGACGGGTTGCAGGTGCGCGAGCAAAACATTTTCAGTCGGATCCATAGGATCATCGACGGGGCAGAGCGTTTTGTTCTGCTCGACCTTTTTCTGTTCAACGGCGTTCATGTTCCAGGGGAGAAATTTCCTTTCTTGTCAGAGGAGATGAGCCGCAGGCTCGTGGAAAAAAAACAGCGTTCGCCTCAAGTGGACATCGTACTCATCACCGATGTAATCAACCGAAGTTACGGAGCAGAGGAACCGGAGCATTTTAGGAGGTTGCGGGCCAGCGGGGTGCGGATCATCTACACGAAGACCAGTAGCCTGCGTGATTCCAACTTCATCTATTCCGCCTGGTGGCGGCTGTTTTGCCAATGGTTCGGCACGAACGGGGTTGGCTGGCTGCCTTCCCCCTTTGCCCAGAATGGCCCTGCCATGACAGTGCGGGGCTACTTGAGTCTGCTCAATTTTAAGGCCAATCATCGCAAGGTTGTTGCAAGTGAAAAAGAGGCGCTCATTACCTCTGCCAATCCTCATGATGCAAGCGCCTATCATTCCAATATCGCCATTGTCGCCCAGGGGGCGGTGGTGCGGGATGTTGTCGATGCGGAACTCGCTGTGGTCAGTTTTTCCGGGGAGACCTTGCCCAAGTGGGAGATCGCGGATTGTCCCGAATCCGGCACCGTGCCCCTGCGCCTGCTCACCGAAGGGAAGATAAAGGTACGGCTGCTACAGGCCCTTGCCCGTTGCGAGCGTGGCTGTTCGGTGCGGATGGCCATGTTCTATCTCTCCGATCGCGAGGTTATCGCAGGGCTTCTTGCTGCGGCAGCCAGAGGGGCTGAGGTGCGGCTTCTCCTTGATCCCAACAAGGATGCCTTCGGTCGCAGGAAAAATGGGATTCCCAACCGGCCGGTGGCCCAAGAACTTGTCGAAAAATCCCAAGGCAGGATTCAGGTGCGCTGGTATGGAACGCATGGTGAGCAGTTTCACAGCAAACTGGTCATGGTTTCCCTGCCCGGGCAAACGGTGCTCATCGGCGGCTCGGCGAATTTGACCCGGCGGAACCTTGACGACCTGAATCTGGAGGCCTGCCTCGAAGTGATGGCCGCTCCTGCTTCGCAGGTGGTGCGGGAGGCGAGCGGGTATTTCGAGCGGATCTGGCAGAATGACGATGGGGTCTATTCCCTTGATTTCAAGGAGTTTGCCGAGAAATCGCTTTTTCAGTACGCCCTGTATCGGTTTCAGGAGTGGAGCGGGATGGGGACATTTTAACCGCATGGCGATGGGGGAAGATGTGCTACAATTAAAAAAAGAGGTGAGGTGCAGCTACACCCAGGGTTGAGCACGAGGGGCGCTCGCCACAGAGCTTTGGGGGCGGACCATGCATGAAAAGATTTTGGTAGTGGACAACCAGCCGCTGATGCTCCGGCTCATGAGCAATTTTTTGGGCAAAAAAGGCTATGAGGTAAAAACCGCGCCGGACAGCCTGACAGCCCTTGCCGTGCTCGCTGATTTTGTTCCGGATGTCATGTTCGTGGATCTGGTCATGCCCAATATCAGCGGTGACAAGCTGTGCCGGATCGTGCGCTCCATGCCGGAGTTGAAAGACGTCTGCATCATCATTCTTTCCGCCATCGCCGTAGAAGAAAATATCGATTGCGCTTCGTTCGGCGCCAATGCCTGCATCGCCAAGGGCCCTTTTCGCGACATTGAACAGCATATTTCCCGGTTGCTCACCGCCCGCAACAACAAGGAAGAGCTGGGCTCTTCGGGGGTTGTTGGGGTTGAAAGCGTGTACCAGCGGGAAATCACCAAGGAGTTATTGAGTTCGAGGAAACATTTTGAAGTTGTTCTTGGTAACATCAGCGAGGGGATTGTCGAGTGCACCGGCCAAGGGAGGATTGTCTATGTCAATGCAGCCGGGGCTGCTATTCTCGGGGCACGGGAAGAAAGAATCCTCGCTGCGGATTTTTTTGATTTCTTTGCGGGAAGCACCCGGCAGGAACTGGAAAAGGTCTTTGCCGACCTCGGTAAGCGGCCCATTGCCATCGGTGAAGAGATAGTCCTGCTACTGAAAAGGCGGCGGGTTGCCTTGATTGTGCTGCCCATTGTCGATGCGGACCAACGCACGGCCATCGTGATCATCCAGGACATTACCGAGCGCAAAGCCGCAGAAGGGAAGCTTGAGGGTTATCGCGATCACCTGGAAAAGATGGTGGTCGCGCGCACGGCAGAGCTTTCCCAGAAAAATGAGCAGCTCCATAAGGAAATTCATGAACGCCGCGCAGCCGAAGAACGGATGGGGGAGGCCCAGCGGGAGTGGGAACGGACCTTTGATGCGGTGGATGACATCGTTACTCTACAGGATGCCTCCCTGCGCCTGACTAGGGTAAACAAAGCGACCTGCCGTATCCTGCAAAAAAAAGCAGAAGAGTTGGTCGGTCGGTATTGTTACGAAGTGTTCCGGGGGATTCCCGAACCATGTCCCGGATGCGCGGAGCATCTTGCTTCCCTCGACCGCAAGTCATATAGTCAGGAGATTTTTCATCCTGAGCTGCAAAAGACCTTTCTGCTCACCGCCACCCCGATCATGGCTGATTTGGGTCTTGGAAAGATAAGCGGCATCGCCCATTTTGCCAAAGATATCAGCAAACAGAAGAAGCTTGAGTTACAGCTTCTGCAGGCCCAGAAGATGGAGGCCATCGGCACCCTAGCCGGCGGCATAGCCCATGATTTTAACAATATCCTTGCCGCGATTATGGGTTATACGGAGCTGGTCATGATGGATCTGCCTCAGGACATGTCCGCCTATGCCAAATTGTCCGAAGTGACCAGGGCAGGCAAGCGGGCCAAGGATCTGGTGGCGCAAATCCTTACCTTCAGCAGACACAGCGAGGCAAAACGGGAACCCCTTGAGTTGCGGAGCATAGTCAAGGAGGCCTTGAAGCTGCTCAGGGCTTCCTTGCCCAGCACCCTGGAAATAAAGCAGGAAATAAGCGACCGACCCTGTTGGGCCTTGGCCGATCCGGTGCAGATCCATCAGGTTTTGATGAATCTCTGTATCAATGCCTCCCAGGCTATGCGCGGCAAGGGAGGGGCCCTGCTGGTCAGTCTTGCCCCCGAAGAGATTGACGGGCCTCGCGCAGCCTTGAACCCGGATCTTAGGCCCGGAGCTTATGTTCATCTCGGGGTACGGGATACCGGGCAGGGGATGGGGCAGGATGTGCTGGCGCGAATTTTCGAGCCGTTTTTTACCACAAAAAAAACGGAGGAAGGAACCGGGATGGGGCTTGCCGTGGTGCATGGGATTGTGAAAAGCCATCAGGGCGCCATTGAGGTTGCCAGTGTTCCTGGTCAGGGGACGGTGTTTGATCTTTACTTCCCCTGCATAACCGAGGTGGGGGAAATTGGCGGCGCTCTTGGCGATTCGCAGAATATATCTCTGGGCACGGAACGCATCCTGTTCGTGGATGACGAGCCTGCCTTGGCCGAATTGGGGAAGGAGGTGCTTGAGGCCTTGGGATATCAGGTTCAGGCCCATGGCGACAGCCGGGAGGCCTGGACGCGGTTTGCCTCCGAACCGGAGGCCTTTGACCTAGTTATCACTGATTTGACCATGCCGGGCATGACCGGCGCCCAGATGGCCGAAAAGATTCTGGCCCTGCGTCCAGGCATGCCAATTATCATGACCACGGGCTACAGCGATATCCTTACCGAAACAGAGGCCAGGGAGTTGGGGGTGCGTGAGTACTTGCTCAAGCCCTTGAGTACCGCGAGGTTGGCGGAGGTGGTGCGCCAGGTGCTCGATGCCGATAGGCATGCGGAACAATAAAGGAATCTTTTCCGGACGGATGCGCAAAAGCATATTGAACATCCTGGCTTTTCTGGGGGCGGTGGTGCTGTTATCCCTCCTTTTCCTGTTGCAGGCGGAGGGTCCCGGCCCTGATTTTCCCCTACAGACGAGCCTGTTGCTGCTGTTTGGCGGGCTGGGCGGGGTAGCGA